>NZ_JAGPXJ010000003.1:0-183177 GCF_018070605.1 Streptomyces sp. B15 | reverse complement strand
GTCGAACCGGTCAGGGCCCCGCCTCGCGCGCCCTCAGGACTTCCCGCGGTCAGCCGCAGGAGCCCCCGCAGCTGCAGGGGCCGCCCGACTGGCAGCCGCATCCGCAGCCGGGGCCGCATCCGCAGGCCCCCACCAGGGGCAGGTGCCGGGCGTGCGAAGGTGTGGCCGGCGGCTGCTCGGCCGTGGTCCGGGGCGATTCGGGGGAGTCGGCCATCGTGCCCTCCTCGGCAGGGACAGTCATGGACAGGACATGACACGGCCCCATTGCACGCCGGACAGGCACCGGCGCATCAAGGGCGCGCGGTTGCACGCGTGGCCGACCACCGGCGCCGTGCGCGGGAACGGTTCCGCACCGTCCCGCGCACGCGCCTGATCAGCGGCTCTCGCCGGAGGCGGCTGCCTCGTCCGAGGAGGCGGTCGTGTCGGAGCCGCCCGCCCCGCTGCCCCCGCCGCCCTCGGCGCCGCCGGTGGCGGCCGCCAGCGCGGGGTCGATCTCGTCCGCGTAGTCGCCGGTCACCAGGTAGACGACCCGGCGGGCCACGGACACGGCGTGGTCGGCGAACCGCTCGTAGTAGCGGCCCAGCAGGGTGACGTCCACGGCGGTCTCGATGCCGTGCTTCCAGCGGTCGTCCATCAGGTGCTGGAAGAGGGTGCGGTGCAGCAGGTCCATGGCGTCGTCGTCCTGCTCCAGCTGCATCGCCAGGTCGACGTCCTTGGTGATGATGACCTCGGCGGCCTTCGCCATCAGCCGCTGTGCCAGCTGTCCCATCTCCAGCAGTGTCGCCTGCAGGTCCTGGGGGACGGCGGACTCGGGGAAGCGCAGCCTGGCGACCTTCGCCACATGCTGCGCCAGGTCACCGGAGCGCTCCAGGTCGGCGCTCATCCTCAGCGAGGTGACGACGATCCGCAGATCGGTGGCGACCGGCTGTTGCCGGGCGAGCAGCTGTATCGCCCGGGTCTCCAGGTCCCGCTGGAGGTCGTCGACCTTCTCGTCGGCGGCGATGACGCTCTCGGCGAGCTTGAGGTCCGCGTCCAGCATCGCCGTGGTGGCGCGCCCGATCGCGGAGCCGACGAGCCTGGCCATCTCGACCAGGCTGTCCCCGATCGAGTCCAGCTCCTCGTGGTACGCGTCCCGCATGGCTGTCCTTCCCTACGCATGGATGTTCTCGTGAGGCGCACGGCCCCAATCGTTTCTGCTGGGGCGCTGCGGCCCCGGTCGTGCTGGTGGGAGCGCTCGAGCCCCTACGATCCCACGGTGCGCCCGAAATGCGACCGGTTCCGCCCCCCACGGTGAACCGAAGGCGCCCTGAGGGTTAACACTGGGCGACAGCTCTTTCGGTCGCCCCCTCCAGGACTGGGGCACTGTCGTAAGAGGCGCATAACCTGGCTGTATGGACGTTAATGCGGCGGTCGCCGCGGCAGCAGCGATCGCCGGTGTGTGCACCGGCGTGATCGCGATGCTGGCGTTCCGGTGGAGCGAGCGGGAGCAGGCCCGCCCCACCCGCACCTCCCTGCACACCGAGCCGGGGCTGCCCCCGGGCGTCGACACCGTCCTGTCGGTGCTCCGCTCCTCAGCCGTGGTGCTGGACGAGAGCGATGCCGTCGTCAAGGCCAGCTCCGCCGCCTACGCGCTGGGTCTGGTGCGCGGCGGCAAGCTCGCCGTGGAGCCTATGCTGCAGATGGCCAGGGACACCAGGCGGGACGGGGAGATACGGCAGGTCGAGTTGGACCTGCCCCGGCGCGGTACGGGGCGGGGTGATGCCCTCGCGGTTTCCGCGCGGGTGGCCCCACTCGGCTCCCGGCTGGTGCTCCTGCTGGTGGAGGACCTGACGGAGGCCCGCAGGATCGAGGCGGTGCGGCGCGACTTCGTCGCCAACGTCAGCCATGAGCTCAAGACCCCCGTCGGCGCGCTCTCCCTCCTCTCGGAGGCGGTGCTGGACGCCTCCGAGGACCCGGAGGCGGTGGAACGCTTCGCCGGCCGGATGCAGAACGAGGCCACTCGGCTGACCAATCTCGTCCAGGAACTGATCGACCTGTCCCGGGTGCAGAACGACGACCCGCTGGAGGACTCCGAGTCGGTCAGGGTGGACGAACTGGTGAACGAGGCGATAGAGCGAAGCCGGCAGAGCGCCGACAGCAAACAGATCACCCTTCTCGCGGGCGGTACGGAGGGCCTGCACGTATGGGGCAACCGCGGCCAGCTCGCCGCGGCCCTCGGCAACCTCGTGGAGAACGCCGTCAACTACTCACCCGCCCGCACCCGCGTCAAGGTCGCGGGACGCCTCACCCAGGCCCCGGGCGGCGATCTGATCGAGATCGCCGTAACCGACCAGGGCATCGGCATCTCCGACCGGGACAAGGAGCGCATCTTCGAGCGGTTCTACCGCGTCGATCCGGCCAGATCCCGGGCCACCGGAGGCACCGGGCTGGGTTTGTCCATCGTCAAGCACGTGGCCGCCTCGCACGGCGGGGAGGTCACCGTATGGAGCGCCGAGGGACAGGGCTCCACCTTCACCCTGCGGCTGCCCGAGGCGGGCAGCGCACGGGAGCAGGCCGCGTCCGACAAGGCCGACCGGCTCGGCCGGAACGGCCTGTCCGGCGCACTGCAGGAACCGGCCGCCTTCGACGAGGAAGAGCGGCCGTATGTCGATCAGGCTGATGAACAACTTTCCGCCCCGGAGGTCCTCCCGTGACCCGAGTGCTCGTCGTCGAGGACGAGGAATCGTTCAGCGACGCACTGTCGTACATGCTCCGTAAGGAAGGCTTCGAGGTCGCCGTGGCGGCCACGGGTCCCGAGGGGCTCGACGAGTTCGAACGCAACGGCGCCGACCTGGTGCTGCTCGATCTGATGCTGCCGGGGCTGCCCGGCACGGAGGTCTGCCGCCAGCTGCGCGGCCGCTCCAACGTCCCGGTGATCATGGTGACGGCCAAGGACAGCGAGATCGACAAGGTTGTCGGCCTGGAGATAGGCGCAGACGACTACGTCACCAAGCCGTTCTCCTCCCGGGAACTGGTCGCCCGGGTCCGCGCCGTGCTGCGCCGCCGCGGCGAGCCGGAGGAGGTCGTGCCCGCGGCGCTGGAGGCGGGTCCGGTCCGGATGGACGTGGACCGGCACGTGGTCACGGTCGGCGGGGGCAAGGTCGACCTGCCGCTCAAGGAGTTCGACCTGCTGGAGATGCTGCTGCGCAACGCCGGCCGGGTGCTGACCCGGATGCAGCTGATCGACCGGGTCTGGGGCGCGGACTACGTCGGCGACACCAAGACCCTCGACGTGCACGTCAAGCGGCTCCGCGCCAAGATCGAGCCCGACCCGGGCGCGCCCCGCTATCTGGTGACGGTGCGCGGCCTCGGCTACAAGTTCGAGCCGTAAACCCGAACGCCCCGTGAGGGGCGCCCCGCCAGGGGCGCGGGGAACTGCGCGCCCAGCCGAGGCGCGGCCGCAGTCGGCGACGTGCAACCAGCCGAAACGGCGAGAGGCCACATCCCCGCGCGGGGATGTGGCCTCTCGCCGTAGGACTTGATGCGGAGTCCCGGGTGCGACCGGTCGAGGGCCGCTGGGGGTACCTCCCGGCCGGAGGCTGGGGGAGCAGCAGTTCCCCGCGCCCCTTCGGAGCGACTCAGTGCCCGGCGTGCTCCTCCTGGGCGCTCGGCGTGCCGGCCGACGAGGACGAGTCGGCCTCACCCGGCTTCGCGGAATCGGAGGTCGAGGGCGAGCCGGAGGGCGAGGCAGTGCTGGAGGCACCCGGCTCAGGAGCCCGGCGGGACGGTGACGGCGACGAGCTGGGGCCGACCGTCTCGTAGGCGCCCTTGGCCGGGACGACCGTCGCGCGCAGCTTGACCGCGCCGGTGCGGCTGAGGTCGAAGGTGAGCGGCTGCGCGTCGCCGTCCTCGATGCCCGTCTTCTCCGCGTCGGCGAACACCGCGGAGGCCTTGCCCTTGCCGCCCAGCGCCAGTGAGCCGCCGGCCGGTACGACCAGCTTCTTCTCGCCCTTCGCGGGGCTCAGTTCGGCGCGGGCGCCCTTGGTGCGGATGCCCTTGAGGACCTGGTCCTTCTCGCCGTCGTTGAAGATCCGCGCCGTGACGGTCGCCTCGTCGGAACCCGTGGTTCCGGTGACGACGTTGGCGTTCTGGATCTCGATGACCCCGACGTGCGTCGCCGCGTTGTCGGGCTTGATCTCCAGAGTCTGCGCGTCGTTCCCGGCGCCGCAGGCGGTCAGCGAGACGGCGGCGAGCGCGAGGGTGGTGGCGGCGAGGGTGCCGCGACGAAGGCTGCTGCTCACGGCGGCGGCAACTCCTAGGCGAGCTATGGCGGCGGCACGCTCCTCAGGCGCGTGCCGGTCGCAGTACGGATGGGCTTTCGCGTGCGCGCTCAGGTTACCGACAGCCTGTGGACGCCCCGCACCCGACCCTCCGACCCGGACATCCGACCCGGACCGCCGACCGGGACCGTCGACCGGGGCCGCCGACCCGGACCGCCGACCGGGGCCGCCGACCACCACCGGCCCGGGCCGGTGGTGGAGGCCGTCGCCCTTGCCCGTCCCTCTGCCCGCCGGGCGCCGACGCGAGTCTGCCCGTCTGCCCCTCTGCCCGTCGGCCCGTCGGCCCGTCGGCCCGTCTGCGCGTCCGTACACCGTCGAATAGTGTCGGCCGGAGCACGGGTGACCTCCGTACGAGCGATTCCACGGGAATGCGAGAGGTTGATGAAGAATTGATCAACAGCCTCTTGTGCGGCCATTGATCAATTCTTGGGAAAGCGGGAAGGTGTGGTGAAGACGCCACTCCCTACGATCAGACAAATCGGTCAAAGCGGACGTGTCGTAACCCTCTTCCGGGGGCGCCCTCGTGGTGTTTCCAGGGGTGGGCAGAACCGCTCTCACCTGCGAATACCCGCTTGCATTGGCTGGTCGATGCACGATAGAGGGCCGCTTGTCAAGCCCCGAGATATGCCCTGACCTGCGAAAACGCCATTCAGAAGACGTCGTTCCCGTGTTACCCTGGATAGCCACGGAAGGGGTACCTGACACATGACGTTCAAGGTTGGCGACACCGTGGTCTATCCCCATCACGGGGCCGCGCTGATCGAGGCTATCGAAACTCGCCAGATCAAAGGCGTGGACAAGACCTACTTGGTTCTGAAGGTCGCGCAGGGCGATTTGACCGTTCGTGTACCCGCGGACAATGCGGAGTTCGTAGGCGTGCGCGACGTCGTTGGTTCGGACGGGCTGGACAGGGTCTTCGAGGTGCTCCGCGCGCCGTATGCCGAGGAGCCGACCAACTGGTCCCGCCGCTACAAGGCAAATCTCGAAAAGCTTGCGTCCGGCGACGTGATCAAGGTTGCCGAGGTCGTGCGTGACCTGTGGCGCCGTGAGCGTGAACGCGGCCTGTCCGCCGGTGAGAAGCGGATGCTGGCCAAGGCCCGTCAGATCCTGGTGAGCGAGCTGGCTCTGGCGGAGAACACGAACGAGGACAAGGCCGAGGCGTTGCTCGACGAGGTTCTCGCTTCCTGACACTCGATCTGCCCCACGATGCCGCGGTGCCCGGATGACATCAGTCGTCACCGGGCGCTGCGGCATGTTCGGCAGCATGTCCGGCTTTCGGCACCGGCTACGGCGATCCTGCCGGCCCCCGGTGATCCGCGGTCCTCGATGCCGTTGATCGTTGCGGGGGCCCGTCCGGTCGTGCAGGGTCGTGCAGGTATGCGTGCCGGGCCAGGGCAGCCGGCTCGACCGATGGTCACGGAAGGGTTCGGTCGAGTGGTTGCGCCCGGCACTCCCCCCAACCTATGGCCGGGGGTACCCCCAGGCCATACCCACCCCGGCTGAGGACACAAACCCTGAACGCGCTACCGATGTCAATCGATTCCACAGACTTCGCCCCATCCGGGGACCGGCGGCCCTCCGGTGACGCCGGCCCCCGCACCGCCGTCGTCATCCCCGCCGCCGGCAAGGGCGTACGCCTCGGCCCCGGAGCGCCCAAGGCGCTGCGCGAGCTGGGTGGTACACCGATGCTGGTCCACGCCGTTCGGGCCACAGCGCGGGCGCGCGCCGTCGAACTCGTCGTCGTGGTCGCGCCCTCCGACGGAGCACCCGCCGTCCGCACGCTGCTGGACGAGCACGGACTGCCCGAGGTCGCCGTCGTACCCGGCGGCGAGACCCGCCAGGACTCCGTGCGCCTCGGTCTCGCGGCGCTCCCCGACACCGTCGAGACGGTGCTCGTGCACGACGCGGCGCGCCCGCTCGTTCCGGACGAGACGGTGGACGCCGTCGCGCGGACCGTCCGTGCGGGTGCGCCCGCCGTGGTGCCGGCGCTGCCCGTCACGGACACCGTCAAGCAGGTGGAGCCCCGCACCGATGGGGAGCCCGAGCCGGTCACCGGCACCCCCGACCGCGCCCGGCTGCGTGCCGTACAGACCCCGCAGGGGTTCGCCCGCAAGGTGCTCGCCGAGGCGCACGCCCGGCTGGCGGCGCGGGGCGAGGGAGCCACGGACGACGCGGGCATGGTCGAGCGGCTCGGCGTCGAGGTGGTCGTCGTCCCCGGTCATGAGGAGGCGTTCAAGGTGACCCGCCCGCTCGACCTCGTCCTCGCGGAGGCCGTGCTGGCCAGGAGGAGGGCGCACGATGCGTACTGACGGCGTCGACCGGCCCTCCTCCGCCGATCAACCGCCCGCCGCTGCCCCGCCCCCGTCCCTGCCTCTGGTCGGGATCGGCACCGATGTGCACGCGTTCGAGGAAGGGCGCGAGTTGTGGTGCGGCGGGCTGCTGTGGGAGGGCGAGCGGTATGGACTCGCCGGGCACTCCGACGGCGACGTGGCGGCGCACGCGGCGTGCGACGCGCTCTTCTCCGCCGCCGGACTCGGGGACCTGGGCGCCCACTTCGGCACGGCCCGGCCCGAGTGGTCCGGCGCCTCGGGCGTCGCGCTGCTCACCGAGGCGGCCCGCATCGTGCGTGCGGCGGGGTACGAGATCGGCAATGTGGCCGTGC
Source organism: Streptomyces sp. B15 (assembly GCF_018070605.1). Classification (NCBI taxonomy): domain Bacteria; kingdom Bacillati; phylum Actinomycetota; class Actinomycetes; order Kitasatosporales; family Streptomycetaceae; genus Streptomyces; species Streptomyces sp. B15. Next base: position 176,196 of record NZ_JAGPXJ010000003.1, on the reverse strand, counting down.
AGGTGATCGGCGTCCGCCCCAAGGTCGGCAAGCGGCGCGCGGAGGCCATGAAGGCGTTGTCGGACGCCGTCGGCGCTCCGGTCTCCCTCTCGGGTACCACCACCGACGGCCTCGGTCTGACCGGTCGCGGCGAGGGACTGGCGGCCGTCGCCACGGCCCTGGTGCTCCCGCACCGTTAGCAGCGGGGCCGCCTGTACGGGTAGCAGCGGAGCCGCCTCCACGCAGAGGAGCCCTGGGCTGCACTCCCTTCCCAGTTGCGCATCGTTCGCAGTTACAGTTGAGGCGATGTCCTACCTCCTGCGTACCGCCGCGCCCGCCGATGTCGAGGCCGCGCGCAGCGTCATGCTCGACACCGTCTACGGCGATCTGCGGTCCGGCTACGTGCCGCGCTGGCACCGGGACATCATCGATATCGAGGCCACGTATCTGCGCCCGCCGCGCCGCACCCTCCTCGTCGCCGTCGACGAGGCGAGCGGCGAGGTCGTCGCGACGGGCGCGGTCCGCGACCAGGGGCCGCAGGCGCCGCCGAATCCGCCGTGGGTCGCCGAGCGGTTCCCCTCCGGGAGTACGGCGCAGCTGTGCAGGATCTATGTGCGCTCGACCCACCGGCGGCTGGGCATCGCCCGTGCGATGGTGCGGGAGCTGTCGGCTTTCGTGGCGGAGGCGGGCGGCTACGAGGCGATCTATCTGCACACCGATCCCACCGTGCCCGGCGCCGAGCCGTTCTGGCGGGCCATGGCGACGGTCGTCTGCGACGAGCGCGAACTGCCGGGCGGCGGCCAGGGCATCGTCCACTTCTCGTTGCCGGTCCCGGCGCCGTCGGCGGCCCGCTCCACCGTGTCGGCGGGCTCGCTGACCGCGACCGTTTGTTGAAAATCGCTTTCAGATAGAGTCCGAGTCATGCCCCAGATACGCCACGCCCGCACCGCGGGCGCCTCCCGCCCCCGCAGCGCCCTGGCCGCTGTCGCGCTCCTGACCACGGGCGCGCTCACCCTCACCGCGTGCGGTGGCGGCTCCGGTGGCGGCTCGGGCGAGCGGCTGCGGGTCTCCATGGCGTTCCCGCCCGCCCAGTCGATGTCCCCGTACGGGGACGACGCCGTGCTGCTCAGCCGGCTCTCCGTGATCGAGGGCCTGACCAAGCTGGACACCTCCGGGGAGGCCGAGTCGGCGCTGGCGACCTCCTGGAAGCCCTCCGACGGCGGGCGCACCTGGACGTTCCAGCTGCGCAAGGCCCGCTTCCAGGACGGGCGGAAGGTGACGGCCGACGCGGTCGTCCGCTCGATCGAGGAGGCCACGAAGGCCTCGCCCGAGCCCCGGGTGCTCAGCGACGCGGGCGAGCTCAGCGCGAAGGCGAAGGACGCGGACACGGTCGCCGTCACCAGCAGCGAGCCGGACACGCTGCTGCCCCAGCGGCTGGCCAACCCCTCCCTCGCCGTGCTCTCCCCCGAGGCGTACGGCCGGGGCGAGGGGGCCGACAAGGGCGGCAAGGTGACCGTCGCCGGGCACGCCACCGGGCCGTTCACCCTCACCGAGGTCGACGGGGCGGTCAGCGCCACACTTGAGCGCAACGACGACTACTGGGGCGGCAAGGCGAAGGCCGCCGGGGTGGATGTGACGTTCACCGCGAACGGCACCACCCGCGCCAACGCGCTGCGGTCGGGCAGCACGGACATCGCCGAGTACGTCCCCGTCTCGCAGGCCTCCGTGCTGAAGAAGGGTCAGATCGAGGCGGTGCCCACCGCCCGCACCAACAGCCTCTACATGAACACCGGGCGCGGACCGCTCAAGGACCCGCGTCTGCGGGCGGCGGTCCGTTCGGCCATCGACAGCAAGGCGCTGATCAAGAGCGTGTACGAGGGGTACGCGGACGAGCCCGAGGGGCTGCTCGGGCCGGGCGTGAAGTGGGCCGACGAACTGCGTGTCCCCGTCACGGGCCGGGCGAAGCCCGCGACCGAGGCGCAGGTGAAGAAGGCGCCGACCCTCACGCTCGCCACCTACACCAACCGCCCCGAGCTGCCCGAGGTCGTCACCGCCCTCCAGCAGCAGTTCGAGCAGGCGGGCTTCCGGGTCAAGCAGGTCGTACGCGACTACGCGCGGATGGAGGCCGACGCGCTCGCCGGCAAGTACGACATCTTCGTCCAGGCCCGCAACACCCTGCTGGACACCGGCGACCCGGTCTCGTACCTGGAGTCCGACTTCACCTGCAAGGGCTCCTTCAACATGTCGCAGCTGTGCGACCAGGCCGTGGACAAGGCCGTCGACAAGGCGGCGGGCACCGGGCCCACGGCCGGGCGGCAGCGCGCCGAGATGGCGGCCGAGGCGAAGATCCTGCGTACCGACGCCGTGGTGCCGCTGCTGCACGAGCGCTTCATCCAGGGCGTCGCCGACGACATCGAGGGCGTCTCCCTCGACCCGATGGAGCGCACCCTGGTCACCGCCGACACCCACCGCGAGTGAGCGGAACGCCGTCCTCCCCCAGCCTCCGGCCGGGAGGTGCCCCCAGGCTGCCGGTACTGGCGGGACGGCTCCTCTCGGCGCTGGGGGTGCTGCTCGTCGTCGGGCTGCTGCCCTGGCTGACCGGCACCGACCCGGCGCGCACGATCCTGCACGCCCGCTACGCCGACCGCGAGGCCTCGCCCGCCGCACTGGCGGCCATCCGGCAGGAGACCGGGCTGGACGCGGGGCCGCTGCGGCTGCTCGCCGACTGGGCCTGGGGCCTGCTGCGCGGCGACTTCGGCACCTCGTGGGTCTCCGGCCGGCCGGTCGGCCCCGATGTGCTCTCCGCGCTCGGCGTCTCCCTCACTCTGATGGGCGTCTCGCTCGTCGTCGCCGTCCTGCTCGCGATGGTCCTCAGCATGCGCACCCTGCGTACGGGGGCGCGCGGGCCGGGGCGCCGGACGCCGCGCGCACGCGCCGGGGCGCTCGGCGCGGTACTCGCCGCGCTGCCGGAATTCCTGCTGGCCGCCGTCCTCGCGACGGTCTTCGCGGTACGCCTCGGCTGGTTCCCCCCGCTGGGCTGGGGCGGCGACCAGGCGGTCGGCGCCGCCGTGCTGCCCGCTCTCGCCATGGGCATCCCCGCGGGCGCCCTGCTGGGGCGGCTGCTGGACGACGCGCTGCCGGGCGCCTTCGCCGAGGAGTGGGTGCGCACCGCCGTCGCCTGCGGGCTGCCGCCCGCGCGGATCGCCGGATACGCGCTGCGGCGCGTACTGCCGCCGCTGCTGCCGCAGTTCGGCTTCGTCGTCATCGGCCTCACCGGTGGCGCCGTCGCCGTGGAGACCCTCTTCTCCATTCCCGGCCTCGGCGGCACCGCCCTGGCGGCGGCGCTCGCACAGGACCTGCCCGTGCTCCAGGCCTGCGTCCTGCTGCTGCTCACACTGGGACTGGCCGTGGGCGTCGCCGTGGGCGCCGCACGGCGTTCCCTGATCGGCCCCGCACTCGACGCGGCCGCGCTGCCGGCGCTGCGCCGGCCCCGACTGCCGCCGGGGCGCGCCCTGACCGGCTCGGCCTGCGCCCTGTCGGCGCTGCTGGTGGCGGTCGTGGCGTACGGGATGACGCGCGACCCGCTGCATGTGGACGCCGCCGCCCGGCTGGCCGCGCCGAGCGCCGCGCACCCGCTGGGCACCGACGCGCTCGGCCGCGACGTCCTCGCCCGGCTCGGCCACGGCGCCGCACGTACGGCCCTCACCTCGCTGGCGGTCGCGGCCGTCACCCTCGTCGTCGGCGTCGCCCTGGGCGTGCTGACCCGCTGGACCGAGGGCCTGCGCGAGGTTGTCAACGCCCTGCCGCCGGTCATCGCCGGGCTGGTCGTCGCGGGGATCGCCGGGCCCGGCGCCTTCGGGGCGGCCGCCGCCGTCGCCGTCGTCGCCTGGGCCCCACTGGCCGCGCACACCGCCGCGCTCTACGAGCAGGAGCGCGCCGCCACCCATGTCGAGGGCGCCGTCGCGCTGGGCGCCGGACGCGGGCATCTGCTGCGCCGGCACGTCCTGCCCGGCGTACTGCCCCCGGTCCTGCGCCACGCCGTGCTCCGTATTCCCGCGCTGGCCCTCGCCCTGGCCTCCCTCGGCTTCCTCGGGCTGGGCGCCGCCCCGCCCGCACCCGAGTGGGGCCGCATGCTCTCGGAGAACATGCCCTACGCCGAGCGCGCCCCCTGGGCCGTCCTCGCCCCCGCCGCGGGCCTGGCCGCCGTCGGCGTACTGGCCGTGACGACCGCGGCCCTCGCCCCCGCGGCCCGCCGGAAACCCGCAACCCGGCGCGGACCCGGAACCCACCGGACCCACCCGCGCCGGGAGCCGCCTTCGCGCCGGGAGCCGCCTTGGCGCCGGGAGCCGCGATGAGGCGTGACCGGGTGGCCCGGCGCGGCGGCGGACGGCTGCGCCCGTCCCTCGGCACGCCCTCCGACATACGGGCCCTGCCGCCGTTCGTGCGGCTGCTGGCGGCGACACAGCTCGCGTTCAACGTGGGTTTCTTCGCCGTGCTGCCCTATCTGGCCGCGCATCTGGGCGGAGCCCTGGAGATGGGCGGCTGGCTGGTCGGACTGGTGCTGGGGCTGCGGACCTTCAGCCAGCAGGGGCTGTTCGTCGTCGGGGGAGCGCTCACCGACCGGTGGGGGCCGCGCCCGCTCGTAGTGGCCGGGTGCCTGCTGCGCATCGCCGGGTTCGTCTGGCTCGGGTACGCGCAGCAGACGGGCTCCGTCATCGCCGCCGTGCTGTGTGTGGGGTTCGCGGCGGCACTGTTCTCGCCCGCCGTCGAGTCGGAGACGGCCCGCCAGGCCGTCCGCCACGAGCAGGCCACCGGGCACCCCCGTGCCCGTACCCTCGCGGTCTTCTCCGCCGCCGGCCAGGCGGGGGCCTTCCTCGGCCCGCTGCTGGGCTCCCTGCTCCTGCTCGCCGACTTCCGTACCGCCTGTCTGGCGGGTGCGGCCGTCTTCGTCGCCGTCCTGGCGGGGCACTGGCGCTGGATGCCGCGCGAGCGGCCGGAGGCGGTACGGCGCGGGCCGGACGAGCGGGGCGGCGCCGTGCGCGAGACCGCCCGCAACGGTCCCTTCCTGCTGCTGTGCCTCGCCTACGGCGGCTACCTGCTCGCCTACAACCAGCTCTATCTGGCGCTGCCCGAAGAGGTGGTGAGGGCCACCGGTTCGCAGGCGGCGCTCGGCTGGCTGTTCGCGCTCTCCTCGCTGCTGGTCGTCTGCGCGCAGCTGCCCGTCACCCGGGCGGCCGGGGCGCGGATGGGGCACCGCACCGCACTCTGCGCCGGGCTGGGTGTGGTGGCTGCCGGTTTCCTCCTGGTGGCCGCGTTCGCGCCGGTCGCCCCGACGGGCGTGGTCGGCCTGGTCCCGGCCGCCGGTTACGTCCTGGCCCTCACCTTCGGCCAGATGCTGACCGTGCCGGCCGCCCGTGCCCTGGTGACCGAACTGGTGCCCGAGCGGCGGCTCGGCTTCAGCATGGGCGCCCTCTCCTCCCTCGCGGGCGCCGTGGTGCTTGCAGGCAGCGCCGCGACGGGCGCCCTGCTCGGTACGGGGGCGGCACCCGCCGCCGTCTGGTCGGTGCTGGCCTGCGTGCCGCTGCTGGGCGCCGCGGCGGGCCGCGCGATACGGGTACGAAGCGGCACGGACACCACGCGGCCTGGTGTCTGACGGGCCGGGCGCCGAGCAGTCGCGGAACAGGCGGCCGGGTGCCGGACGGCCGGGCGCGAAACCGTCCGGTCCGGCGGTGCGGGACGCATGGCGCGGCCGGTGCGTGGGATACCGTCCGGGGCAGGCGAGACCCGACGCACGGCGCCGGGACGAGACGAGAGGAGCCGCTTCCGTGGCAGACCAGGTGCTCTCCGACGAACTCAAGAAGGTCCTCGACGGCAAGGTCTTCATCGCCGTCGCCACCATCCAGCCCGACGGCAGCCCGCAGGTGTCGCCGGTGTGGGTGAAGCGCGACGGCGAGGACGTGCTGTTCTCCACCACCGTCGACCGCCGCAAGACGAAGAACCTCAGGCGCGACCCCCGGGTGACCGTACTGGTGCAGCCGGCCGAGGAGCCGTACACCTACGCCGAACTGCGTGGCACCGCCTCCCTGAGCAGTGAGGGCGCCCAGGAGCTGATCGACGAGCTGTCGCGCAAGTACACCGGAAAGAGCTACGCCGAGTTCAACCCCGCCTCGGACCAGGACGCCGAGCGCGTCGTCGTCCGCGTCACCGTCGACAAGGTCACCGGCCGGCTCTGAGCGGCCCCGCTCCGTCGGTCGCGAACGGCCCCGGCCCCCGGTCGCGAACGGCCCCGGCCCCCGGCCCCGCACCCGTCCCGCCCCCGCTCTGTCGGCCAGGGCACGGCGGGGCCCGGTGGGCTACTACCCTTGACCGCGTGACTCTTCGCCTGTACGACACCAGCGCCCGGCAGATCCGCGATTTCAGCCCGCTCGAACCCGGCTGCGTCTCGATCTACCTGTGCGGTGCCACCGTGCAGGCGGCCCCGCACATCGGGCACATCCGCTCCGGGCTGAACTTCGACATCATGCGTCGCTGGTTCCTCCACCGCGGCTACGACGTGACGTTCATCCGTAACGTCACCGACATCGACGACAAGATCATCACCAAGTCCGGCGAGCAGGGCCGCCCCTGGTGGGCGATCGGCTACGAGAACGAGCGCGCCTTCAACGCCGCCTACGAGGCGCTCGGTTGCCTGCCGCCCACCTACGAGCCGCGCGCCACCGGCCACATCCCCGAGATGGTCGAGATGATGCGGGTCCTGATCGACCGCGGGCACGCCTACGCCGCCGACGGCAACGTCTACTTCGACGTCCGCTCCTACGGCGACTACCTCGCCCTGTCCAACCAGGAGCTCGACAACCTCCTCCAGCCCGCAGGCGAGGGCGAGACCGGCAAGCGGGACCCGCGCGACTTCGCCATGTGGAAGGCCGCCAAGCCCGGTGAGCCCGCCTGGGAGACCCCCTTCGGGCCCGGCCGCCCCGGCTGGCACCTGGAGTGCTCCGCGATGGCGCACAAGTACCTCGGCCGCGTCTTCGACATCCACGGCGGCGGCGTCGACCTCGTCTTCCCGCACCACGAGAACGAGATCGCCCAGTCCCGCGCCTTCGGCGACGACTTCGCCCGCTACTGGGCCCACAACGCCTGGGTCACCATGAGCGGCGAGAAGATGAGCAAATCGCTGGGCAACTCGGTGCTGGTCAGCGAGATGGTCAAGCAGTGGCGCCCGCTCGTGCTGCGCTACTACCTGGGCGGCCCGCACTACCGCTCCACCATCGAGTACAGCCCCGCCTCGCTGCGCGAGGCCGAGTCCGCCTTCGGCCGCATCGAGGGCTTCCTGCAGCGCGCCGTCGAGCAGGCGGGCCAGGTGGCGCCCGCGGAACGGGTGCCGGACGCGTTCGCCGAGGCCATGGACGACGACTTCGCGGTGCCGCAGGCACTGGCCGTCGTCCATACGACGGTGCGCCAGGGCAACGCCGCGCTGGGGGACGGCGACGACACCGCGGTGGCGACGGCTCTCGCCGAGGTCCGCGCCATGCTCGGTGTGCTGGGGATGGACCCCCTGGACGCCACCTGGTCCGGCGGCGCCCCGGCCGGCGGCGCCGACCTGCACTCCGTCGTGGACTCGCTGGTCGGGCTGGTGCTGGAGCAGCGGCAGGCCGCCCGGGCGCGCAAGGACTACGCGACGGCGGACGCCATCCGTGACGAGCTCAAGCGCGCCGGTCTGACGATCGAGGACACCCCCACCGGCCCCCGCTGGGAGCTCGGCGCCGAGTGACGCGAGCACCCCTGCCCGCCGGTGGGCCGTTCCCTCCGGACGGGCAGGGGCCCGGCACCGGTACCGGTACCGTTGTAAAGCCGTACGTACATCCGACCACTCCGACGAACGACAGGCCGAAGGCCGAAGGCCGCAGCCGGACGACAGCCGAAGCCAGGCCGCAGAAAGCAAGGTAGGTGCCCAGATGCCCGGTAAGAAGAAGGGGCCGCAGGTCGGCAGCGGCGGCAACCGCCGCCGCGGCCTGGCGGGCAAGGGCCCGACGCCGCCCGCCGAGATGCGCAAGGGCCACGCCAAACAGCGTGCCGCGCAGGCCAAGGCGCGCCGCGCCCAGACCCGCCCGCAGCGCGGCAAGGGCACCTCGGAGCTGGTCGTGGGCCGCAACTCCGTCGTCGAAGCCCTCCGCGAGGGCGTGCCAGCCAACGCCCTCTACGTCCAGCAGTTCATCGACAACGACGAGCGCGTCCGCGAGGCGGTCCGCGTCGCGGGTGAGCGCGGCGGCATCCGGCTGGTCGAGGCCCCCAGGCCCGAGCTGGACCGGATGACAAACGGCCTCAACCACCAGGGCGTCGTGCTCCAGGTCCCGCCGTACGAGTACGCGCACCCCGAGGACCTGGCCAACGCCGCCTTCGACGACGGCGAGGACCCGCTCATCGTCGCGCTGGACGGGGTGACCGACCCGCGGAACCTGGGCGCTGTCGTGCGCTCCGTCTCCGCGTTCGGCGGGCACGGTGTGGTCGTACCGGAGCGGCGGGCGGCTGGAATGACGGCCGGCGCGTGGAAGACGTCCGCCGGTACGGCGGCGCGCACGCCGGTGGCGCGCGCCACCAACCTCACCCGTGCGCTGGAGGGGTACCAGAAGGCGGGACTGACGGTGATCGGGCTCGCCGCCGACGGCGAGGTGGAGCTCGGCGATGTCGCCGCGCTCGACGGTCCGCTCGTGGTGGTCGTCGGCAGCGAGGGCAAGGGCCTGTCGCGGCTGGTCGGCGAGACCTGTGACCTGAGGGTTCGGATCCCGATGCCGGGCGGCGCCGAGTCGCTGAACGCGGGCGTCGCCGCGGGCGTCGTCCTCTACGAGGCGGCGCGGCGACGCGCGTGAGGCGGGGCTGAACCGCGGCCCGCGGCGGCGCCCGGGACGCGGCCGGTCCGGCTCCGGTTGATCACTTGACGGGCCTCGGACAGATCGGCGGCTCCGTGGCAGTGTCCTAACCGTCCGTCACTCGGTTAGATGAGTGTGGACACCAGAACACCCCGCGCACCCGGCGCTTCGGGCCGCGGCTCCGGGCACAGCCCAGCGGGAAGCCCACGCGGTTTCTTCGACGACGAACCGGTGCTGAGCACGGTCAAGGTCCCGTCCGACCCCGCCGAGGTGGTCGTCAACCACGCGAGTTTCCGAGTGCGGCTCGGCGCGGCGTCCGCCGCCTCGGCCACGCCGCCCACCGCGGCCGGGCCGACCCCGCCGTCCGCCGCCTCCTCGCCCACGGGCGCATACGCCGCCCTCTCGCCGGCCACCGCCGCCGCACCGCCCGCGCCCACCTGGCCGGGAACGCAGGCCGGCTCCGCCGCGGGGACCTCCGTCGAAGCCGGGGTTGCCGCGAGCCCCGCGCCCGCCGGGACGTCCGCATCCGCCGGTACCTCGGCACCCGCCGGGCGCGAGGCGGCGGCGTTCGAGGACACCGAGCCCCTTCCCGTCGCGGCCGGCGGCAGCGCCTCGGCCGCGACCCGCCGCACCGGCTCAGCCCGGACCGGGCGCCGCACCCCCGTGGTGTGGAGCGGCGGCCGCGAGCCGGACGACACGGGCGCCACGAAGCTGATCCAGGCCGCCCGCACCGCAGGCCTCGTCGGCTTCGAAGGCGGTACCGCCACCGCCGAGTCCGACCCCTCCGCCACCCAGACCCTGCCCCGCGTCACGGGCCCCGGCGGCCCCGGTCGCGCCGGGACCGGGACCGGGGCCGGTGCCTCCGGAAGCGGCCCCGCCACCGTGGTCGGCCCGCCCCGCGGCCCGCAGCCGTCCGAGAGCGGCCGGCCCGTGCCGCCGCGGCCCGAACCACCGCGCCCGGAGCCGCTGTTGAAGGGCGTACGCCCGGCGCGAGGCGCGTTCGACGAGGACACCGGCGAACTCGAAGCACTCGAGCAGGACACCGGAGATCTGGCGACGGTCGCCTACCGCGGCGACGCTCCCTACCGGCCGGGCGACGGCCACCCCGACCACGACGGCCACCCCGACCACGACGGCCACCTCGACCACGACGGCCACCACCGCCACTTCCGCCACCAGGACCCGGAGGACTACGAGGGGTACGGGAGCTACGCGGGACACGGGGCCGACGACGGCGCGGTGGACTCCGAGGGCCGACGCCGCCGCGAGACCGTACGGCACGCGTACTACCCGGGGCGCCGGATGAACCTCGGCGTCGTCCTGCTCCCGCTGCGGCTCTTCCTGGGCTTCATCACCGTCTACGCCGGCATGGGCAAGCTGTGCGATCCCGTCTACTTCGACGGCGGCGAACGCGGCTCCATGGTCACCTGGCTGCGTTCCCTGGACCCGTGGACGATCGCCTCCCCACTGCGGGACTTCGCCCTCGCGCACCCGGTCGGGGCCGGCCTGACGGTGGCCTTCCTCCAGGTGATCGTCGGCGTGCTGACCATGTTCGGGCTGTGGCAGCGGGTCGCGGCGGGCGTCGGCGCACTGCTGTCGGCGGCACTGCTGATGACGGTCAGTTGGAGCAGCGTCCCCGCCTACGAGGCGCCGGACATCATCTACCTCGCCGCCTGGAGCCCACTGATCATCGCGGGCGCCCCCGTCTACTCCGTCGACGGGCGGCTGGCCGGCGAGGCCTGGCGCAAACTCGGCCCCCGCGTCGAACTACGGGACCTGCGCCGCCGCGTACTGCGCCGGGGCACCGTCATCGCCACGGTCGTCGTCGGCCTCGCCCTGCTCATCGGATCGCTGCTGGGCAGCGCCGTCCGCTCCTCCCAGCCGACCACGGCCCCCGAGCGCGGCAAGACGCCCACCAACCGGCTGCCGGGCTCCCCGATGCCGCAGTCACCGGGACAGTCCTCGTCCGGCCAGGAGACCCAGGGCCCGGCCGGTTCCGAAGGACGGCGCGGCGACGCCGACCGGCGCGGCAAGGACGGCCGCCCCTCCGCGAACGAGACCGAGCCGGGCGAGGGCCGGGCCACCAGCGGCCCCGAGTCCACCCCCAGCCAGGGCCGGACGCAGGGCGCCGACCAGGGCGGCCCGCAGGGCGCCACGACGCCGGGCCGGCAGCAGGGCACCACGGCGCCCCCGGCCCAGCAGCAGCCCGAGCAGCAGCCGCAGGCCACCACCGGCGGCAGCACCGGCTCCCGCTCGGGCCTCTCCCACGACTCCGCCACCACGGGCGGCGGTTCGTCCGGCTCCGGCGGCGGCACGTCCTCGTCCGGCGGCGGCAGCGGCGGACGAGGCGCGCTGGGCGGCCTGTTGGGACGCTGAACCGCCCGCACAGCACCGGACGCGGCTGAACCGCGGACAAAGGCCTTCGGCTCCCCGGGAAAGGGGAGCCGAAGGCCTTTCCACGTGCCTTGGGGGCGGCCTCAGCGGGGGTTGCCGTCCGCGAGTTCCTTGGCTGCTTCGCGGAGATCCTTGGCGGTGTCGATGGCCCGCCAGTACGACCCCTGGGGAAGTGGGAAGCCGGCGAGGGCTCGCTCCCGGGCGAGACGCGGGAAGGTGGTGCGCTCGTGGTCCCCGCGCTCGGGCAGCAGCCCGGCGAACCGCGGGGAGAAGACGTAGACACCCGCGTTGATCAGATACGGGGAGGGCGGCGCCTCGATGAAGTCGAGGACATGGCCGAACGCGTCGGTCTCCACGGCGCCCCAGGGGATACGCGGACGGGCCAGCGCCAGCGTGGCGGTGGCGTCCCGCTCGCCGTGGAAGGCGGCCATCTCGCGCAACGAGAAGCGGGTCCAGATGTCGCCGTTCGTGGCGTACCACGGCTCGTCCGCGCGCGGCAGGGAGCGCGCCGCGAACTTGAGTCCGCCGCCGCGCCCCAGCGGCTCGCGCTCGATCACCGTCGTGACGCGGCAGGGGAGTTCGGCCTTGGCGAGCCACTCGTCGAGCACTTCGGCGAGATGGCCGCAGGAGACGACGACATCGGTGACGCCCTCGGCCGCGAGCCAGGCCAGCTGGTGACCGATGATCGGTACGCCGGTACCCGGGATCTCCACCATCGGCTTGGGACGGTCGTCGGTGTACGGCCGCAGCCGTGATCCCTGTCCACCGGCAAGGATCACGGCCTGGGTCGGGTGCTGGGTCATGTGCCGCAGCCTATGCGTGCGGGGCGCACGCCGGGCGTCGCGCCCCGGATTCCAGCTGTCTTCGCGCCGTACGCACGGACTCCGGCGGCCCGCCCGAAGCCTCGGGCGCCCGCGATGTCCGGCTCGGGCTGCTGCCTTCAGCTCAGTTGCGCGACTCCGGACGCGAAGGACGTGTCGCAGACGGGCCGCGAGAAGCGCTGGGCGCGCTGGGCACCGTACTTGTGGACGGCTGCCTTGCCGAGCGCCCGCGCGATCGAGACGCAGTGGCGGGCCAGGGACGGCTTGCGGGTGATCGCGCGCTGCAGACTGGTCAGCGCCACCCCCGGGTCCTGCTCCTGGAGTTCGGCGATGAGCCGGTCGCGGAGCACGTCCTTCGGGGCGCGGTGCGTCGCCGGCCCGGCAGGCGTCGAGGCGTCGGGCGCCGACGCCTTGTGCGCCGAGGAGGCGAGAACCGGCGAGTCCGCGGGCGCTGGCGCCCACGGGACATGTGTGACGGCGAGAGTCCCGGACAGGACGAGTACGACCGGGAGGACAAGGGCGAGGGATCGGCCGATACGGCGGGCTGCGTGGTTCACGACCGTGATGGTAGCGAGCGGTAGTGATTTGGCGACATTTGGTCACCACATCGAGGGACGCGGAAAGTGGGTTGTTCGAGCGATACCCCACGGAAGAGGGAACGGGACGGTGATGCGGCGTGCGGCACGCGGTATGCGGCGTCCGGCCTCCGGCGTGCGGCATCCCCGTACGGCGAAGGGCCGTGACGGGGATGCCGTCACGGCCCTTTGTCGCTCACTGCACCCTCCCGGGGGTGCCGCCGGGGTCAGTCGCTGAGGCGCTCGCCGGAGGAGGTGGAGAAGACATGGCTCTCGCCGCCCTGCGGCACCACGTGGATGGTGCTGCCCTTCTCCGGGACGCTGCGGCCCGGAACGCGGACCACCAGGTCGCGCTTCTCACCGCCGACCTCGGCGGTGCCGTAGACGTAGCCGTCGGCGCCCAGTTCCTCCACGACGTTCACCGTGACCGGGACGCCGGCCTTCTCGTCCTTGGACAGCGCCTTGCCGTCGCCGTCCCCGTCCACGATGTCGAAGTGCTCGGGGCGGACGCCGACCGTGACCGTCTTGTCACCCTTGTCCACGGCAGCGGTCAGAGCCTCCCGCTCGACCGGCACCACGCTGTTGCCGAACTTCACGCCACCGTCGGTGATCGGGACCTCGATCAGGTTCATGGCCGGGGAGCCGATGAAGCCCGCGACGAACAGGTTGGCCGGGCGGTCGTACATCTTGCGGGGGCTGTCGACCTGCTGAAGCAGCCCGTCCTTGAGCACGGCCACACGGTCGCCCATCGTCAGGGCCTCGACCTGGTCGTGGGTGACGTACACGGTGGTGATGCCGAGCCGACGCTGCAGGCTGGCGATCTCGGTACGGGTCTGGACGCGGAGCTTGGCGTCCAGGTTGGACAGCGGCTCGTCCATCAGGAAGACCTGCGGCTCCCGGACGATGGCCCGGCCCATCGCGACCCGCTGCCGCTGACCACCGGAGAGCGCCTTGGGCTTGCGGTCCAGGTACTTGGTCAGGTCCAGGATCTTCGCCGCGTCCTCGACCTTCTTGCGGATCTCGGTCTTCGGCACACCCGCGATCTTCAGGGCGAAGCCCATGTTGTCGGCCACGGTCATGTGCGGATACAGCGCGTAGTTCTGGAAGACCATCGCGATGTCCCGGTCCTTCGGCGGAAGGTGGGTCACATCCCGGTCACCGATGCGTATGTTGCCCTCGTTCACGTCCTCCAGCCCCGCGAGCATCCGCAGCGAGGTGGACTTACCGCAACCGGAGGGACCGACGAGAACGAGGAATTCCCCGTCCGCGATCTCGATGTCGAGCTTGTCGACGGCGGGGCTGTCGGCGCCCGGGTACACCCGGGTCGCCTGGTCGTAGGTGACCGTGGCCATGTTCTCTTCTCCTTCACCGGCAGGTACGTGCCGGACGATCCGTCGTAAAGGGAGGTGGTCCACCGCGTGAACCTGGCGAGACGCTAGCCCCTCCCCGCCCGTTTGTCAGTAGCCCCAGACATCACGATCCAGCTCCCAGGTACACTGCACGAGCGACGACACCCCGCCGCCTTAGCTCAGCTGGTTAGAGCATCTGTCTTGTAAACAGAAGGTCGTCGGTTCGAATCCGACAGGCGGCTCCGCAGGTCAGAGGCCCCTTCCAAAGTTTTGGGAGGGGCCTCTGACGTTGCCGTGACATCAGTTCTGACATCAACGGCCACGGGGAAGATCAGACGCGGGCGGGAACGCCGCTCGCTCCGTCATCGTCGTCGCCCTCGTTGATGTCACGCAGGGCATCGCCCACGCGGTCGAAGGCAGACCGCTGGGAGTCGAGCCGGACGAAGGTGTAGATGTCCATCGTCACGCGGATCGAACTGTGTCCCAGGACTTCCATGATCATGCGGGCGTCAGCGCCCTGCTCGTGGAGGAGCGATGCGCAGGTGTGCCGGAGATCATGGAAGCGGACACGGCGTACCTTGGCCCGGTCGCACAGCGCCGTGAAAGACCGGTTGAGGTTGCGCGGTTCGATGGGGGTCCCCTTCTTCGTCGTGAAGACCAGATCGCTTCCTGCGTCCTTCCACTCGTCGCCAGCCGCACGCCGGTCGCCCTGCTGCTCTGCACGGCGTGCGCGGAGTGCTGTCAGGCACTCGGCAGGCAGCGCCACCCGTCGCGCCGATCGTTGAGTCTTCGGGAGGCCGATGAAGAGTTCGCCGCCGACGCGCTGAAGTGTCTGCCGGACCGTGAGCACTCCCGCGTCCAGGTCTACGTCCTGCCAGCGCAAGCCGAGGACTTCCCCGCGCCGGAGACCGACGCGCACGGCGAGTTCGTACGCGGCCCACAGCCGGTCGCCCCGCGCGGCGGCCAGGAGCTTCTGCCCCTCCTGCACTGTCAGCGGCTCTATCTCGCGCATCGTGCCCATGCCCAGCTCCACATTCTTGGCGACGTTCCGGGGGATCTCGTCTTCGCGCACGGCGTGCTGAAGCGCTGTCCGGAGGAGCGCCAGCAGGATGCGGACCGTTCTGTCTGACGGAAACTGCTGGCAGCACCGGCCAAGGGCGCAACAATGCTGCTTGGTCCTGGGACGGGCCTTGTCCTTGCCCTGGGCGCAGCACTGGCAGGTTTGGGCTGTCTTCAGGAGAAAGGCCCGGATGTCGCGGGCGGACAGACGCCCGAGCTTCTTCTTGCCGAGGCCCGGCGCGATGTAGTTGCGCACCCAGGACTCGTAGTTGACGTAGGTGGTTTTGCGGACCTTGACCTTGGCCACGTGGGTGAGCCAGTACGTCATGTACTCGCCGAGCGTCATCTTGCTGGCGGCTACCGGCAGACCGTTCAGGGAGTCGGCTTTGAGGCGGGTGAGCTTTTCGTGTGCGTCCTCCCAGCTACTCCCGTAGACGAAGCGACGCTTGTACGTCCCGTCGGAGGTCAGGACGTAGGCGGCTCCCTGCCAACGGCCATCCCTGCGCTGCACGATGGTGCCTTCGCCGTTGACGTTCCTCTTGGCCTTGGCCATCAGGCAGCCTCTCGTTCGGTCTGTCGTGCGATGTAGTCGTGCAGTGCGGACTCGGCGATGCGGCGGCAGCGGCCGATGGTGAAGGAGGCCAGTTCGCGGGAGCGGATCAGGTTGTAGACCGTCCATCGGCTCACTTGGAGCCGGGTGGCGACTTGGTCCACGTTGAGCAGTCCGGTGGTCACAGCCATGGGTCTCCTTCCGTCTTGCGGCGTTGGTCTTCGTCTCGGGCAAGAGCGATGTCGTGGCGGACCTGGGCGGCGATGAGTTCTTCGCCGGGGCTGTAGCCGGAGGCCAGGTACTTCCAGTGGGAGACGACGAGGGTGGTTTCCTCGCTCGATTCCTGGGCCGCGCCGGCTGGTTGTGCCCGTTCCATCCGCCAGGCACGGCGGACGTCGCGGAGGGCGCCGAGGGTGGTGGAGTAGCGGCGGGATTTGCTGGAGAAGTGGCCCCGGAAGCCGAGCATGTGTGCCCAGCGCCAGAGCTTGAGGTCCGCGAATTCCGGCAGGTGGCCGAGGGCCCAGGCGGTGCGGATCATCTGGCGCGCGTGGCGGTGCACGGGCAGAGAGGCGATGCGTTCGCTCTGTCCCGTGCCGTCGCAGTCGTCGCACAGGTCGCGGAAGCCGTCCGGGCCGGTGACGTAGCCGTGTCCGGTGCAGTGGCAGCAGCGCAACGGCCGGTCGACGGTGCCGGAGGCTTCAGCGCTCTTGGTGGCGTACTTGGCGACGTAGGCGGCAACTTTCTGATCGGTCAGTTCTCCCTCTCCGAGAGCTGCGATCTCCCGGATGTCGAGCTGAGTGCCCCAGCGCAGTTCGCGTTCTCCGATTGCGTCGGAAGAGACCGTGAGTGCGGAGCGTTCCGCTGCGCTTGTGATGGCGCGGGTGAGTGCGTCGAGGGTTGCCCACGTCGGCGGAGCGTCGGTGTGCCCGTCGGGGCCGTCGAGGCGGACCACTGCGTGGAAGTGGACCAGGCCGCGCTTCTGGTACTCGGCGACTTTGGCGAAGGAGACCCGCAGCCGGGCGTTCAGCGCCTTCTGCGTCATGCCCAGGTGGGCGGCCAGGTCACGGCGCAGGTAGGTCGTGAAGCGGGCCCAGAGAGCTCCCGCGTGTGCGTTCCAGAGCACGGCGCCGGAGTAGTCGTAGGTGGCCGGGTCCAGCGGTGTGCCCAGCTCTGGGGCATCCGTGGTGTGGACGGTGCCGCAGCGGCAGGGCAGGGCCTTGCCCGCGTCGGTGGCGCGGCGGTTGTGCACCGGCCCGAAGGAGGGGGCGGTGAGGGTGGCGAAGACGCGGGGGTGTTCGCGAACAGTCTCGGGCACGGCCTTGCCGCCGGACAGCCCGGCCTTGATCAGGTGGTAGGTGTCGGCCGCGTAGAGGCGTGAGCAGGACGGGCAGCGGGAGGCGCGGCGGTTACCGCAGGCGGTCAGTAGGCGTCCGGTCGGTTCGTCGGCCGTCGAGTACGAGCGCAGAACGGTGCGGGTGTCGGCGTCGAGAGTGGCCGTTCCGCCGACGAGGTTGACCGGGTGGGTACAGCCGCGGACTTGGCGGATCTGGTCCTGTACTCGGTCGAAGTCCGGCCGTTGGGCGAAGCCGATGAGGTCCCGAAGGGCCTGGCTCGCCACGTGGCGCAGAGACGGACGGTCGTGCACGGGAAGATGCGTCCTTTCAGGAAGGGCCCTGGGCGACACCAGGGGAGGGCAGGGGCGGCCCAGGGCATGACGGACCGTGCCCGGCCGGGCAGTGGAGGAGAGGAGGAGCCGGAACGTTCGGCGGAGAGATCAGGCGGCGAGACGGGCGTGCGCGGCGGTGGCCAGCGGCAGCGCGACGCCGAGCCGGGTCCGCAACTGCGCGGCCGTGATCGGTCGGCCGTGTTCGGCCAGATAGGTGGTGGCGATGGAGCGGGCCGCTTCCATCAGCGGCTCAGGAACAGCAACGCCGGTTTCCTTGGGCTTGGCAGGGGCCACCGGCGAAGCGGGGGCAGGCGCCGGGACGGGGGTGGGTTCTTCAGCCGGTTCGGGTGCAGGCGCCGGCCGAGTCACGGCGTGGAGGTGGCGCAGGAGTTGAGGGCCGACCGCTCCCCAGCCGAGGAGGAGCACGGGCGCCACAGTGTCGACGGCAGCTCGCCCGTAGTGTCCGGCGAGGATGGGTTCGGCGATGTTCAGGGCCAGCGTCAGCAGGCCGGACAGGTGCATGAGGCGTGTGGCGCCCTTGAGCTGATGGGCGGGAACACCGCGCAGGGACAGGTACCAGAGAGCCACCAGGAGGCCGGTCACCGACAGGTCGACCATCGGGGCGATCAGCGGTGCGATGGGGGCGGGGACGCCGAGGCGGAGGGCGAGAGCCCAGACGTTGCCGAAGGAGAACACGAACGCCAGGCCCGCGATGGTGCCCATGACCACGATCACGGTGCGCTGAGTAATCCGGTCCTCAGCCATGGGGGTGTCACCTCCTTTCGATGCGTCATTGGGTCGAGGACGGGGGTCAGGCAGCTTCCGCGCCGTCGTCCTTGGTGAGTCGGTCCCGTAGCAGGACGGACGGACCGGCGAGCGACTGAAGGAGTTCGGCCGGGTCGCGGGTCAGGTGGGCGGTGTCGGCAGCGATGCGGGCCGCGTCCACGTCGGCCACGTACGGGGTGCGGATGCGGGCGAAGCCGGGCCGTCCCTGGTGAGCCATGGAGGCCACGCCGACGTAGGCCGGGTCCTGGAGAGCGGTCGGGTTGGCGTCCGGCCAGTTGCGGATGTCTTCGCCAAGGGCGACGACCGCCGCGTCTGCGGTCTTCTGTGCGAAGGACAGGCCTACCGGGCACACGTCCCGGATGAAGGTGGGGATCGCGTCGCCGGTCGCCTTCTGCGTGGCGATGAGCACCAGCATGCCGACGCTGCGGCCCTTCTTCACCAGGTCCTCAACCAGCCGGGCATTCTCGGCCGCCAGCGCGGCCAGCTTCTTCGTCTGCGGGTCCGAGCCCTTGTAGTCGCGGAAGTAGGTATGCGCCTCATCCACGACCAGCACCACCAGAGGCCAGGTATCCGAGGGCCCGACGTGCCACATGTTCTTGACCCCGAGCACGCCCCGGATGGACGCCGAGCGAGCACGCCGCAGCTCCACCAGCCGCTTGAACAGCGCGTTGGCGTCGGTCAGATCGTCACCGACGAAGGCGAACGCCCGCTGCGCCAGATCGGCATAGTCCCCTTCGTGGGAGGAGGTGACCTTGCCGTCCGCAAAGGCGAACTGCACCGCCGCCGAGGGCGCCGTATCGCAGATGAACCGGTTGACCAGCGAGGTCTTCCCATAGCCGGGCAGACCAGCGACGGTGACGCCGGGAACGTCCGACAGGTCCACGCTGATCGGCTGCGCGTACTCATCAAGCCCCAGGTGCCACCGGGCCAGCGCTTCCGGTACTTCCCCCGTCGGGACGTGCTCAGTAGGCACGATGAGCGGGTCCACCCGCACACCACGCACGACGAGCTGTCCCGGCTTGTCGGGCAGCACCGAGACGCGCGTACACCGCCAGGCGTCCGCCAGGTACGGCGCCGCCTTCTGGAACTCCGCCAGGCTCACCTTCGGCACGCACACCGCCCGGACGACGACCCCATACCGGTCCGCGCGGACCTTGATCTTGGGGATGATCACCCGAGGCTTGGGAACCTTGCCATCCTGCGAGATCACCACAGCCGGGGGCGTCTTGTCCTGCACCGACAGCCCGGCCATCGGAGCCAGCCGCCGCCAGCCGAAGCGGACGCGGACCGCCTGACGGATGCTCGCCCGCGTCATCCTGTCGGCCCGCACGTAGCGCACCAGCCACCACAGCGCCCATATGACGCTCAGGGCCAGGGCCGCCCCGGCCAGAGCTGAAGCGGACCCCATCACTTCCTGCACAGTCACACCTTGTCCTCAGTCGAGTAGATGAAGCCGAACAGCGCCTGCGACAGCTCCAGCAGGTCATGACCCGCTGCCAGCGCCGGGTAGTCGTGCGCCTCAAGAACCTGGGCCACGTCGAAGACCAACCCGCAGTCGAACCGGGGGTCGTTGTGCGGCTCCTTCAGCGGCAGCGGGTAGACCGGCCCGCGATTGGCCGCCGTCACTGGCCCTGCTCCGCGAACTGCGGCGCCCCGGCCAGCTCCAGTGCGCTAGCCCGGTAGGCGATGCCATCGGAGAGCTGGCCATTGAAGATCCGGGCCCACGGGATGGCGAACAGGTCAACCGGCCGTACCGGGATACCCAGGTTCAGTCCATCCGGCAGCCCCGACTTCGGAACGGTGATCTTCATCTGTTCCGCACGGCCGTCCTCCATAAGGAACACCGTCAGCGTGAACAGGTCCTCGCCGGTGTCACGGTCCTGAGCGATCTTGCCCGTCTCCTGATCCGCGATCTTCGGCACCGGCAGCGTGCCGACCATGAACATCGTGGACGGCAGCAGCCCAACGCGAATGCGCGCCATGTCTCAACTTCCCTTCTGGTTCCCCGGGGCGGTCCGCCCGGCGGGGCACCAACTCTCACCTAGCTGGGCTAGCTATGTCAAGCGAACTAGCTATCTGAGTTGAAGGGAGGTTGCTGGCTGTCTGTGATAGGTGGGCTAACCCGGGCTACCCTTGGTCCATGACGCCGCCGCCTCACGACACGCGCCCGCCGTACCAGCAGGCCGCCGACGAGATCCGGAAAGAGATCAAGTCGGGCAGGCTGAAGCCGGGGGAACAGCTCCCTTCGCACCGGGAGCTACAGGAGCGGTTCGGTGTCGCCAACATGACCGCCCGCAGCGCGCTGCGCGTCCTGCGCGACGAAGGGCTGATCTACACCGTCCAAGGGCGCGGCAGCTACGTCGCCGACGCTGTAGTCACCCAGGACGGAGAAGTGGTGGCGGTCGTTGAAGCCAAGAGCTCCAAGCGGCCCGAAGCAGCCAAGGGAGCCGAGGGGCCAGCGGCTCCAGACGCCTCCGAAGCCACCGGCCCCTACGCCGCAACACTGCTCGCCATTCGCGACCAGCTACGAACGCTGAACGCTGAAGTCCAGACCCTTAAGCGGGACGTCGCAGAACTGAAAGAGCAGCGGGATCAGGGCTACCCGACTCGTTGAGTTCGGCGATATCCGCGCGCACACTCTCCACCTCTTCGCGGAGACGGCTGGTCATTGCGGCGATCTCCGCCAACAGCGCGCGTTCGGACTCGTTCAGCGTCCCGACGCCCCCTTGGTCCCCGCACCCCATGGTGGTGCACTCCGGCTGTCCGCACCCTGCCCGGCCTATGCCGTGGTCGTGCGCGTCGTGCATTGCTGTCCTTTCCAGGGCAGGAGCCGAGCTGTTCAGAGTTTCCTTACTGGATCAAGGCGGCCCGCTGACGCGGGCCGCGCGCGCTGGCGGACCGTGGCCGCCGCCCGCTCCTGTCTCCGCCCCGCTCGCGTCGCCCCCGGCCCGCTCAGCGCGCAGACCAGCGCAGCAACCCGCCAGCCCAGCAGGGAAGTCAGGAACGAAGCGGCCCCCGCGACTCGGCCGACTGGCGAGCGCGTACCAGCAGCACGACCAGGAGCACGACGCCGACCAGCCTTGTACTGCGCGTACAGAAACCCGGACAGGCCCGTGACGCGGCGCCCAGGTCTCGTCGCGGTCAGCGGGCCGGTCCCGCCATCGCCAGAGCGCCGGCCGGGGCTGCGCGGAGGCGTCTGCGGGTCAAAGATCAGGACTTTGGAAGCGTGGCTGATGCCGGAGGGTGGCTGAGGGGGCCACGTGCAGGTGCGTGGACGCATCTCCCGCCGTCGTGGCTGACTTCCTGTGGCTGAGGCATCAGGGGCACTCGTTTGGCGTCCTGTTGTAGGTCGGCTCCCCGTGTGGCGCACCGGCTCAAGTCCCTTCTCGTCTCGCTACGTACAGCCGGACCGAGGTATTGGGCGGAGACACAACAAGCGCCCCGGTACCATCGGCACCAGGGTCCTGAACAGGGACTCTCCACCGGACCACCCTTCTCCCCGCCAAGGACTGAGGGGTGGTCCGGTTTCGTATGCGGTTGTTGAGTGGGACGCGGCTCAGACGTCGGTCGCTGAAGAGGAGTTCGCGCCTTCGGGTTCTTCGTCAGCCGCAGCCAGCCCGGAATTCCTCAAAAGAAACCGGAGTGTGTAGCCCAGGCTTCTCACATGGGCCTCAGCAGTCAGCAGCCCAGTGCCGAGCCCCTGAGCCACCTCGTACGGGATCGTGTCGAGGCTGGAGCGCTTGAGGTACCACTCTCGGGAGCCGTGCCACAGAGCCTCGATCTGTTTCGCGGCTAAAGGCAGCAGCGCATTGATGTGCGTCACCAACTTATTGTGCAGCTCGCACAGTTCCTCGTACCGGGGCAGAGCCTTCCGCTCGGTCAGAGCGGCGCTGATCGTCGCGTTCACGTCCTCGGTGTCCACGTCCGTACGAAGGCTGGATGTCGTGTCGGTGCCCATGAACAGGAGCTTCCGGCAGGTGACCGGGACGTAGGAACCACCGATGAACCCCACTTTGGGACGTCCCGCGTCGTGTAGAACGTCCCTAGCGCCGTCCCCGAACCCAGGGAGAGACTCAGATGCCGAACGAGAGGCTACGTGCTGCCATGGCGGCCGGATGTTGGACGTACGCGTCCCTCGCGGACAAGGTCGAAGTCGACCCCAAGTCCGTTGAGCGTTGGGTCAACCTTGGGCGCACTCCCCGCCGTTCCACGGCTGTAGCAGCAGCCGAGACGCTAGGAGAAGACGTGCATGCTCTATGGCCAGCGCTGCGCCAGGCGCGGCCCGCCCGCGCTGTCAGCCCGGAACTGGTGGCGCTGTACGACCAGCGGGCGGACATCCCTGTGTCCGCCATCGTGGACATGCTGAAACAGGCACGCGAGCGCATTGATGTCCTTGTGTACGCCGCCGTCTTTCTGCATGAGGCGTACCCACGTCTGAACGATCTGTTGCGGGAGCGAGTAGCCGAGGGTTGCGTGGTCCGCATCGCAGTCGGTGACGCGGACAGCACGAACGTTCAGCAGCGTGGCGAGGAAGAGCGGTTCGGCTATGGGATCGAGTCCCGCTGCCGCCTGGCGCTCATGCACTACCGACCTCTTGTCGGGGTACCCGGCGTCGAAGTGCGAACCCATGCCACCACGCTCTACAACTCGATCTACCGTGCGGATGATGAAGCGCTGATCAACGCGCACGTCTGGGGCGTGAACGCCTACGGCGCTCCGGTATGGCATCTTCGGCGCAGCGGAAGGGGCGGCATGTTCGACACGTACGCCGAGAGCTTTGACGCGGTGTGGGAGACCGCAACGCCAGTACGAGAAGGGTGACCATGGCACGGACCGAGTACTACGACGACCCGGCGGCCCCCAAGCCGAACAGTTTGGTAGTCGCCGCTTCAGCCGTGGTCACTGATGACGAGGGGCGCGTTCTCCTCCAGCGCCGTCGGGACAACGACATGTGGGCGCTGCCCGGTGGCGGTATGGAGATGACCGACTCACTGCCGGGAACGGCCGTCCGGGAGGTGAAGGAGG
This sequence comes from Streptomyces sp. B15, assembly GCF_018070605.1. NCBI lineage: Bacteria > Bacillati > Actinomycetota > Actinomycetes > Kitasatosporales > Streptomycetaceae > Streptomyces > Streptomyces sp. B15. The sequence continues at coordinate 153,125 of NZ_JAGPXJ010000003.1, read as the reverse complement.
AGACGGGCCTGGACGTGGAGATCACCGGCCTTGTGGGCACCTATACAGATCCGCGCCACGTCATCGCGTACACGGATGGCGAGGTGCGCCGTCAGTTCAATGTCTGCTTCACAGCCCGCGTCGTTGGTGGACGCCTCGCGATCTCGGACGAGTCGACGGAGTTGCGATTCGTCCCGCCAGAGGAGATCGACCAACTTCCCATGCACCACACGCAGCGGCTCCGGATCGGCCACTTCCTGGAGCGCCGCGAGCGGCCGTTCCTGGGCTGATCTCTTCTGCTCTGTGACATCAGCGCTGACATCAACGACGACACACAGCACCCATCAGCGCCCCACCGCAATCACCGCGCGGAAATGCTGTCACCGTACTCACCAGGAGCCTGCCCGAACCTTGTAAACAGAAGGTCGTCGGTTCGAATCCGACAGGCGGCTCCGCAGGTGGGAGGCCCCGTACCGGGATGGTGCGGGGCCTCTGTGGTGCCGATGACGGCAGTTTTGACGGCAGCCGATTTAGGGGAATCGTCGGGGTCGTCGTCCCATCTGAGGGCATCCCCGAGCCGTCCGATCGCGTCGCGCTGCTCGTCGAGGCGAGCGAAGGTGTAGATGTCCATGGTCACCCGGATCAAGGCGGCCCGCTGACGCGGGCCGCGCGCGCTGGCGGACCGTGGCCGCCGCCCGCTCTTGTGTCCGCCCCGCTCGCGTCGCCCCCGGCCCGCTCAGCGCGCAGACCGGAGCAGCAACCCGCCAGCCCAGCAAGGGATCCCGGACGCGTCGGCCCCCCGTGGCTCGGCCGACCAGCAAGCGGACACCAGCAGCACGACCAGGAGCATGACGCCGAGCAGCGTTGTACTGCGGGCGCAGAACACCGGGGAGGCCCGTGACGCGGCGCCCAGGTCTGGTTGCGGTCTGCGGGCCGGTCCCGCCATCGCCAGAGCGTCGGCCGGGGCTGCGCGGAGGCGTCTGCGGGTCAAAGATCAGAAGCATGGAAACGTGGCTGAGTTTCCCCGCTTGAGGTACCAGCCAGTTCGGCGGTGACCTTGGCCTGACGGTCGTGGCTGGGACGGTCGTCCTCGGGCCGTTTCCGGGCTGTGCAAGGGGGTCGACGGTGACGGCCGATGGAAACTTCCCGAGGGATCAGCGCAGATCAGGAAGCCGTACGGCGAAGGCGCCGCAGGTGACATATTTGCGGGATCACTTACAGAAGGACAGGTCGGCGCCACCGAGACGCGCTACGGACGGGCCATTCGCCCCTGCTCCGGACAGGAGGGGACTCGCTACCCGCACGCTCGGGCGTACAGGCAGCGTCAGGGCTGTGTTTTCGATTTGCGGTCTGTCGATCCTGCACGGCACTTCGCGCCTGTCTCGCCGCAAGATCGTTGGTGAGCTTGAACCGCGCATCGAGACTCCACTGACCTCGAGCGACAACGGCTATCACCCGCGACTCACCCAGACAGGTCATCCAGCTTGGCGGCAAGAGCCGGGAGCGGTGCATTCTTGCCAGGAGCGGAAGTGTTCCTAGCCCTGCTGGGCCGTGCCTCGGACAGGTGCCCATGGGCAGGCCGACGCCTTGCCGTCGTAGAGAAGGGCGCAGCGCGTGGCGAACAGCATGGGCTGGGTGAGTGACCTGCTCGCGGCGGTGCAGTCTGCGCAACCGGTGAAGTCTGTCGCGGTTCTGGCGAGGGTTCTGCAGGAGCAGTTCGCCGCTGAAGAGGTCTCGTTCCTCATCACCGATCGCGGGGGCGATGCCGTGGTCCGGTTGACGGGATCGACAGAGCAGGGCGGCACCGTCGCACCCGAGCCGCTTGCCCTGTCCGGCACGGCCTATGAGCGGGTGATCCACTCGCAGCAGTTGTGGGTGAGCACGGAGGGGCACGCGGGAGTCGACACCGGGCGGCGTAGTACCCGGGTGGTCGCGCCGGTGACCGACCGGGGCGACGCGATCGGGGTCCTGGAGCTTACTCTTCCTGTTCCCCCCGACGTGGAGACGCTGGAACGGATCACCGAGGCCTCCCGCGTGCTGGCGTATGTCGTGGTCGCCGACAGACGCTTCACCGATCTGTACGAGTGGGGGAGACGGACCACTCGACTGTCCCTGGCGGCGGAGATCCAGCACCGTCTGCTGCCCGAGTCCTTCACCTGCGATGCCGGACCTTTCATCATCGCCGGGTCTCTGGAGCCGGCAACCGATGTCGGCGGTGACACCTTCGACTACACCCTCAACGGTCACGGCCTCAACATGTCCCTGACCGATGCCATGGGTCACGACGTGCGGGCGGCGTTGCTGGCGACCGTCATCGTCGGTGCCCTGCGCAACGCCCGCCGCGCGGGTGCGGGACTCGCAGGACAGGCCGAAGCCGCTAACAAGGCGGTGCTCGAACACGCCGTGAGCGAGCACCGCGCGGTTCTCGACCAGTCCGCTCAGGTGACCCATGCGCTGGCCGAACACGGCGCCCAGGCGATGGCCACGGGGCAACTGCTGCGGGTCGCGTTCGAGACCCGACGCGCCGAGTTCATCAACGCAGGCCACGTCTGGCCGCTGCTGCTTCGCGACGGGCAAGTCGAGGAGATCACCCCAGGCGTCGACCTGCCGTTCGGTATCTCACCCCACGCCGAGTATCACGTCCAGAGCCTCGATCTGCGCCCCGGCGACCGCCTCTTCCTGCTCACCGACGGAATGATTGAACCGCACGGCCACGAGCGAGAGCTGCGCCGCCTCATCAAGGAAACCGGCACTTTGCATGCTCGCGAAGCGTCGCGCGCCCTCACTCAAGCCGTAATGCGGGCCAGCGACCACGACCCAAGAGATGACGCTACGGTGCTCTGCCTGGACTGGGGCGGCCCTGATTGGCCCCACTACGGCACGTCGCCCCCTTCGCCGTGAGGACAGGCGGAGCCACCGGCCCGCACCCCTACGTCCGCGAGGCGATGAAGACGGTCAGCATCGGCTCGGTGCTGTACAGCAGCGAAGTACAGCAACCACGCCAACCGCCAACGCCTACCGTCGGGCGGCGCAGCCCGTTGTCCGTCCTGAATGACCGCAGACGACCGGCCTGGGTAGAGCGCGTGAACAGAAGGCCGTCGGTTCGCATCCGAATGGCGGCTCCGCAGGTCAGAGGCCCCGTTCCTGGTGTGGGACGGGGCCTTTGGCGTTGCTGTGACATCAGTCCTGACATCGACGGCTGGGGAAAAGATCAGGCGGGGGCGGGAACGCCGCCCGCTCCGTCATCGTGGTCGCCCTCGTTGATGTCACGCAGGGCATCGCCCAGGCGGTCAGGACCTTACTGGGCGTCAGACGAAGAAGGCGTCCATCCCGGGCACGTCGGAGAGGTAGGTCTCGATACTCGCGATCCTTCCGTCGCGGAGCCGGCAGACCGTGGCCAGGTACTCGTCCAGCACGGCGTCCTCCCGGCGCGCGGTGTTGTGCAGGGAGAGCGCCATGTTCTCCATGCTGACCAGGAGATGCAGCAGCTCGAAGTCGAGGCCGTACGAGGCGATCAGCTGAGCGCGCTCCACCACCGCGTCGGCGCCGTCGGCTGTGCCGGAGATGGCGTCGTCGCCCAACTACCGTGTCAGTTACGGGCACAGCTTCACCAGGTGCCTTGGGGGCGTTTCCTGCGTCGGACCGCGTCGCTTCAATTCTTGCGGCGACGCCTTTGCCCATAGGGGCCGTTGCGGTCGTGTGGCCGCCACTCCTCCTCCTGGAGATCCCGGTCCTCGCTGCCCGCCTTGCCGCCAGGAACCGGAACGGCCTCGCCATTGTTGACCTTGGCCAGCAGCGAGGCGAGAGGGTCCGGAGGTCCCTCGTCGAAACGATCGGAGTTACGTCCGGGCAGTGGTCCCCGCTCCACCCTCTCTTCCTCCGGCTTCTTGTCCTCCGACTCGGAAGAAGCGTCGTCTATATCCCCGTTGTTGCGGTGCGACCGCGACGTATCGCCCATGAGTAGCCCCCGTCCCACTGAAAACCACCTACGTCTGGATCATTCCCTGGACGGCCACGGGAAAACGTGTCTCGGAGGCGGATCCGTTCGCCCCCGGGGTTTCTGCCGAGGCTGGTTCCTATAGGTTCCATGGGCGGATCGTGGCGGTGCCGACGTCTTGCGGAGAAGCATTCTCCGCGAGGGTGAGGGCGAAAGGCGTCGGCTTTCGCTGCAGCCCTCTCGATGTGTTTCCAGGCGCCCTCGACCGTATGGGAGTCGTATTGGAGTCGCCGCGCCGTTACCGCAAGTGCTGCGGCCGTCATAGCGGTGCGTACAGGGGCTACAACGGCCGCAGTCGAGCGACACTGCGATGACTTCCACAGCCAGTCATCGCCCGCGTTCGGTGGGGTCGGATCTCAGCGTGCCGGCACGGCACGTCCGTGCCGGGGAAGGAAACGAGGCGACGTCAGTATGCGGTGAGTATCATCCACGGGATTGCGTCGTCGCTGCCGCTGCCGCTGCCGCTGCCGACCTCCCTCTCCTCCTGCTCCTTCTTTTTCAGGAAGGTGAGGAGTTGGGTGGTGGCGGCAACGAGGGCGCCGAGGCCGCCGAAGAAGGTGCCCAGAGTTTCAAGGGTTTGGAGGAACATCGCGCTCGCCTCCCCGCGCACGGGCCGGGCGCGCATTCTGTGTGTTCACACGGGCAGAGAAATGTTCCCTGGGGCGGAGAAGATGAAGGATCCGGCCCTTCCAGCAGCTTCTCGCCACTTACGGCTTGCGCCACCCCGTACGGGGCTTTTGATGGCCCAGCGATACATGCGATTCAGCACGGATTCCTCCTCTCCTTCTCTGTAGAAGAATGAGCGTCTAACTGTAGCGGCATCACACCTCTCGGTACAGAACCGGTTCCGGCCAGTGTCGTGATCCGGCCACGTGGCCAAGGGACCGGTGGTGGCCGGTCTGGTCCGGGCGTTCGTGTCGTCGTGGTCGTTCGTGGCGCGGTCCGACGGCGAGGGGCGGTGGCGCAGCAGGATCCGCAGCTCGTCCACAAGGCCCTGCTCCAGCAGTGTCACGGTCAGGTCCGAGCTTCCGAAGATCGCGACGTCACCGTGGGATTCGCTCCGGAGCCGGGCGACTTCGGCACCCAGGTCGCCGCCGTCGGTGGTGCGGGTGTTCTTCCGCCGCCGCTGCAGCCGCCGCTGCAGCCGCAGATGCCGCCGCAGCCGCAGTCAGCCGACCGCGGGTCGGTCGGCTGTACGGGAGTGACCTTGGTGTTGCCCGGCGCACCTTGTGCCAAGGGGCCCGTCCCGACGGGGCCGAGAGTTATGAGGTTCCCTTGGCCTGTTCCTTGTTGAACTCCTCCACCCACTGCTCGTGTTGTGCGTAGTCGTCCGTGAAGCGGGTGTCGCCCGGCTTGACGGTGACGAAGTAGAGCCAGTCGCCGGGGGCGGGGTGCTGGGCGGCCTTGATGGCCTCCGGGCCGGGGTTGTTGATGGGGGACGGAGGGAGGCCCTTGTGGCGGTAGGTGTTGTAGGGGGAGTTGAGACGGGTGTCGGCGTGGCTCGTCCTGAGGGTGGAGCGGCCCAGCGCGTAGTTGATGGTGGAGTCCATCTGGAGCGGCATATCGCGCTTGAGGCGGTTCTGGATGACGCGGGAGACCTTGGCCATGTCCTCCGGGGTGTTCGCCTCGGCCTGGATGACGCTGGCGACGGTGAGGGTGTCGTAGTCACGTGCGCCTGCCGCGGCGTGCCGTTCACGGGCCCTCTTGCTCATGGACTTGAGCAATGAGGTCGGCGTCGTCTTGGGCCGGACCGTGTACACGGCGGGGTAGAAGTACCCCTCCGGGTTGCCCTTCGCGGCGGCGGGAAGCTTGAGCTCACCCGTGCGGGCGGCGCGCTCGGCTGCCTTCTTCGTCGTCCCTTCGGGGACGGAGAGCGCCTTGTCGGCCTCCTCGTACACCTGGGAGGCGCGCCAGCCTTCCTGCACGGAGAAGGACGTGGTCCGCCACTCCTGCTGGTACTGCCGGATCAGCACCACGGCTGCCGTCACCACGGCCAAGGCGCACAGCAGGGACACCCCGACGAGCCATCGCTTCCGCTTCCCGGTCCTGGTGGTCATGGGAAGAACGGTAGGCCAGTCCAGTGGTGCGTCGGACCCCGGCTGCGGTTTATCGGGCGCCGGCTGGGGTCATGGGATCAGCACCACTTTTCCCGTGGTGCCGCGGGTCTCCAGTGCGCGGTGTGCGGCGCCGGCCTCGGCGAGCGGGAAGGTGTGCACGAGCGGTGTCATGACGCCCTTGGCGGCCAGTGCCAGCGACTCGTCCTCCAGCTCGCGCTTGTGCTCCATCATGAAGGCGGCCGCCAAGGAGCGGACGGTGATCCCCCTAGAGCGCAATTCCTCGGGTGTCAGGGCCGCTCCGGGCGCCGGCTGGTGGTCGTCGCCCGCCAGCAGGGACGAGGAGCCGCCGTACGCGTGGTGGGTGCTGCCGGGCGCGAGCAGGTCCAGCGCCGTACGGGCGAGCGCACCGGCCGGGCCGTCGAACAGGTGGTGCACGGGGCGGTCGCCGTACGCGGCGCGGACGCGGTCGGCCCAGTCGGGGAGCGTGTAGTCGACCGCGAGATCGACGCCGAGCTCGCGGACGGTGGCCGTCTTGGCCGGGCCGCCCGCGGCGCCGATGACGCGGGCGCCCTGGTGCTTGGCGTACTGGGTCAACAGCGCGCCCATACCGCCGGCGGCGCTGAGTACGAGCACGGTGTCCTCGGGCCCGATCCTGGTTCCGCGCAGCACCCCCATGACGGTGCGCCCGGTACCGATCATGGCGACGGCCTGGGCGGCGGTGAGCGGTTCGGGTACGGGCTGAAGGGCGGACGCGTCGGCGACGGCGAGTTCGGCGTAACCGCCGGGGACCGCGCCGAGGTGCACGGTCACGCGGCGGCCGAGCCAGTGCTCGGGGGTGCCCTCTCCCAGGGCCTCGACCGTCCCTGCGACCTCGCGGCCGGGGACGGTGGGCAGCTCGGGGAGGGGAAGTGGGCCGAGCGTGACACCCGCGCGCAGGGTGGTGTCGAGCAGGTGCACCCCTGCCGCCTGGACGGCTATCCGCACCTGGCCGGGGCCGGGGGTCGGATCGGGTATCTGCTCGTACCGCAGGTTCTCGGCGGGTCCGAAGGCGTGCAGGCGTACGGCGTACATGGGCGGGTTCCTTCCGGGGCGGGCAAGTGAGGGGCCGTGAGGGGCCGGCGAGGCGTCGTCGAGGGGCCGACCCGGCCGGCCGGTCCCGCTGTCCACAGCAAGGCTCCGACTTGAAGTGTGGTTGAAGTCAATAACAGCTCTCGGGCAGTCCGGGGGTGGCAGGTGTCCGCAGTCCGACGAGCCGCCGTTGTCAGTGGTCGGCGTCAGCATGAGGACATGGCGACATCGGCAGTACGTGGAGCACGGCGCCCGGAGATCTCCTTGCCCGAGCTGCGGCCCTTCGAGGGGCAGGGGCTGGAGCCCGGCGGGGACTACGACGGAGTGCGGTTCGAGGGGCTCGATCTGAGCGGTACGGACGGGAGCGGGGCCACGTTCCTGGACGTGGGGGTGTACCGGTGCGCGCTGGACGAGGCCCGGCTCGGGCGGCTGCGGGTGATCGACTCGGTGCTGGAGGGGGTCTGGGGGGTCGGTACCCGGCTGGCGGGCGCCGAGCTGCGAGATGTGGAGCTGCGGGACGCACGGCTGGGCGGTGTCCAGCTGCACGGGGCACGGCTGAATCGGGTGCTGGTGCGGGGCGGGAAGATCGACTTCCTGAACCTGAGGCAGGCGAAGTTGACCGATGTGACGTTCGAGGGCTGTGTGCTGAACGAGCCCGACTTCTCGGGGGCCTCACTCGAAAGAGTGGCGTTCCGCGACTGCGCACTGCGTCGCGCCGAGTTCAACCAGGTGCGGCTCAAGGACGTGGACCTGCGCGGGGCGACGGAGCTGGAGCTCGCCACGGGGGTGGACCGGCTGGCGGGGGCCGTGATCAGCCCGGGGCAACTGATGGACCTCGCACCGGCGTTCGCGGCGCAGATCGGGGTGCGGGTGGAGCCCTGAGGGGCCGGACCGGTGCCTCGCCGGGGCCCGCACCGGCGGCGGCCCCGCTCATGGGAGCCGGGGGAAACGGGCCATCAGGGTCCAGATGACGGGGTTGGCCTCCAGGCCTTCGTGCATGTCGGAGAGGTCCGCGACGAGGTCGTGCAGGAAGTCGCGGGCCTCCCGGCGCAGTTCACTGTAGGAGAAGGAGAGCGGTCTCTCGTCGTCGGCCGACCAGTCCGCGGTGATCTCCACCCAGCCGAACCGGCGGGTGAAGTGCAGCAGCTCGGCGGACTCGGTGAAGTCCAGGGTGGCGCGGAACGGACCGGGGGACCGGCTGTCCGGGAGCATTTCCCGGCCGGAGGCCGGGGGAGGGCTACCGCCCAGCTCTTCGGTCACGTCGCACAGTGCCCACGCGAAGTCGAGCACCGGCACCCATCCCCAGGCTGTGGACAGCTCGCGGTCGGTGGTGGTGTCGGCGAGATAGACGTCGCCGCAGAAGAGGTCGTGCCGCAGGGTGCGTACGTCAGCGCTGCGGTAGTCCGTCTGGGGCGGGTCGGGGAAGCGGCGGGAGAGGGCGTAACCGATGTCGAGCACGGCGCGATGGTGTCACGCCTGGGGACACGCCTGTGCCGGCCCCGGACGCCGCGGGCCGAGAGGCCCTGCACGCGGGTGGCCGACACGGGTTGAGAGGTCCCGCACGCGGGTGGCCGACGAGATCCCGCACGTGCCGGTGGCCGGCGAGGTCGCGCGCACGCCGGTGGCAGATGTCGCCCGGTGCGGGGCGGCTGTGCGTGCCGGGAGCGCCACCACTCAGCGTCCGGCCCAGATGTGGAGCGTGGTCTCAGACGTTGAGCGCCGTCTCAGACGTTGACGCCGAAGTCCTGGGCGATGCCCACCAGGCCGGAGGCGTAGCCCTGGCCGACGGCGCGGAACTTCCACTCCGCGCCGTTGCGGTAGAGCTCGCCGAAGACCATGGCGGTCTCGGTGGCGGCGTCCTCGCTCAGGTCGTAGCGGGCGATCTCGGTGCCGCCGGCCTGGTTGATGATGCGGATGAAGGCGTTCCGCACCTGGCCGAAGTTCTGGCTGCGGCTCTCCGCGTCGTAGATCGAGACCGGGAAGACGATCTTGTCGATCTCGGCGGGCAGCGCGGCCAGGTTGACGTTGATCTGCTCGTCGTCACCCTCGCCCTCGCCCGTGACGTTGTCACCGGTGTGGACGATGGACTGGTCCGGCGTCGCCTTGTTGTTGAAGAAGATGAAGTGCTGGTCGGAGTAGACCTTGCCCTCGGCGGTCACCGCGATGGCGCTCGCGTCGAGGTCGAAGTCCGTGCCGGTGGTCGTGCGCACGTCCCAGCCGAGGCCGACCGTGACGGCGCTCAGGCCCGGTGCCTCCTTGGTGAGCGAGACGTTGCCGCCTTTGGACAGGCTTACAGCCATGGGGTGCCCTTCTGTCGTGTCTGGCTCTGGTGTGATCCCCGAGGAAATCACCGGCGTCGGGACGGAACCTCACCGGGGTCCGCGGCCACGCGCCTCACATCCTGCACAACGCAGCCGGGGGACGAGCGGGTTCCAGCTTTCTGCGTCGTCTTTGCTTTCTTTACCTTCTTGGCCGCCCGACTTCTTGCCGCCCGGCCACCTCGCGCGTGTCCCGCCACCTTGAGGGCGCCCGGCCACCTTGAGGGCGCCCGGCCATCTCGCGCGTGTCCGGCCACTTCGAGGGCGTCCGGAAAAGCGGATGACGACGGCGGCCTGAGGCCGGACCATGGAACCCATGTCCGGTCCCTACTACATCCGAGGCGCGGTCGCCCTGCCCGAGGCCGAGCTGACGTGGCGCTTCACGCGCTCGTCGGGGCCGGGCGGCCAGCATGTGAACACCAGCGACAGCCAGGCCGAGCTGCGCTTCGATCTGGGGCGCACCGAGGCGCTTCCCGAGGTGTGGAAGCGCCGTGCGCTGGACCGGTTGGCGACCCGGTTGGTGGACGGCACCGTGCTGGTCGTACGGGCGAGTGAGCACCGGTCGCAGTGGCGCAACCGGGAGACGGCGGCGGTGCGGATGGCCTCGCTGCTCGCGGAGGCGACGGCGCCCCCGCCCCCGCCGCGGCGCAAGAAGAAGGTGCCCCGGGGGATCAATGAGCGCAGGCTGCGCCAGAAGAAGCAGCGCAGTGAGGTGAAGCGGGGCCGCACCGGACGCGGCTGGGACTGACGGTCGGGCCGACACGGACACCGACACCGGCGCCGAGACCGGCGCCGACACCCCCGCTCGCCCGGGCCGCCCCCTCCCTCCCGGTCCCCGCGGTCCGGGTCAGCGTATGGAGCGGTACCGACCGCTGTAGTAGAGCAGTGGCCCGCTCTCGCCGTGGGTGAGCCGGGTGGCCAGGACGCGCCCGACGACCAGGGTGTGGTCGCCTGCCGTCACCCGCTGTTCGGTACGGCACTCGACGGCGGCCAGCGCGCCGTCCACCAGGGGGGCGCCGCTGACGTCGCCGCGGGTGTGGGGGAGCTCCTGGAAGAGGAGCCGGTCGCTGAGCCGCGCCTTCATTGCGAAGCGACCGGCGGTCTTGTTCTGGGCCTCCGTGAGCAGGGAGACCGCCCAGTGGTCCTGGCGGGAGAGCAGCTCGTCCATCCGGGAGCCCTCGCGCACGCTGATCAGGACCAGCGGCGGGTCGAGCGAGACGGACAGGAACGCGGTGGCCGTCATGCCGACGTCCTCACCGCGCGCTCCCTCTTCGGGATCGTGCGCGGTGACAAGCACGACGCCGGCCGCCAGTCGCGCCATGGCCGCGCGGAACTCCTCGTCACTCACCCCATCAGCATGGGGCATCGGGTGGCTCTGGGGCACGGGGGTCGTTTGCTGCTGCACTGCGTGGGACACGTTGGCTACGCTAACCATCACTTTCCGGGGGCCGCATCGGACTCGGGGACCAGGTGGGGACTAGGACCACCGACGCCGGGCCGGGCGGCTGCGGGACCTCGCGCACAAGCCGTGGTCACGGCTCCCGCCCGAGGCCAGGGGTATAGGTGGCGGGTACCCGTAATGGCCCGGGGCACACGTTGCGCAATCAACTAATCGCGGACTGTTGTGACTTGAGTCACAGAGAGCATTAATTGTTGACCCTGTGTACCGGGTGAACAGCTCGCTGTGATTCAGTGGCCGTAGCAGCCGAAAACCCAGCCGAGACGCTGAGGCAGTGAGGCCCGGAAGCGACGCCACGAGCACCTGGAGTTGACGACAAGGCTCAGGGGGGAGGGCTATGGAAACCGAGTCGGAGCCCTATGTCCGCCTCGCCAGTCTGCGCCAGCTGCACCGCGTCGTGGCGCAGCTCAACACCGCCCGCAGCCTCGCCGACACCCTGCAGACGGTCGCCGACGGGGTGGTCGAGGGCCTTGGCTTCGAAATATCGGCGGTCAATCTGGTGCGAGCCGACGGCGACCTCGTCGTGGCGGCGGTCGCCGGCAGCGCCGCCGCCGAGGCGATGATGGCGGGCCGGGTCGGCTCGCGCGCCTCCTGGGAGCGCCGACTGTCGATGGGGGAGCGGTGGGGGGAGCTCCACTTCATCCCGTACACCGAGGGCTGGGTGCTGGACGACGACGATGTGCCGCAGTGGCACGCCCCCTCCCCGGTGCGGGAGATCCCGGACGCCTGGCATCCCATGGACCGCCTCTTCGCGCCGCTGTACGCCTCCGACCGCGAGCTGCTGGGCGTCCTGTCCGTCGACCGGCCGCGCAACGGCCGCCGCCCCGGCGCGTGGGGCTGTGAGGCGCTGCAGATGTACGCCTCACAGGCCGCCATCGCCATCAGCAACGCCCGGCTGCGCTCCAACATGCAGCGGGCGCTGGTGCGGCTGGAGCGCGAGCAGCAGGCGCTGCGGGCCAGCGAGGAGAGCTTCCGGCAGGCGTTCGAGTACGCGCCCAGCGGGATGGCCGTCGCGGAGATGGGCGGGGACCAGCACGGGCGGCTGCTGCGGATCAACGACGCGCTGTGCCGGCTGCTGGGCCGCCCCGCCGCCGCGATGCGCCGCTACTCCTTCTCCGATCTGGTGCACCCCGAGGACATCCGCACGCTGCTGCGCACCTCGGCCGAGGGCGGCCGGGCCGAGCTGCGGCTGGCGCGGCGGGACGGCAGCTATGTCTGGGTCTCGCTGCGCAACTCCGTGGTGGCCGACACCGCCGACGGGCCGCGCTATCTGCTCACCCACGTCGAGGACATCGAGGAGCGCAAGCGGCACGAGCTCCAGCTCGCGCACCGCGCCAGCCACGACTCGCTGACGGGGCTGCCCAACAGCGCCGAGCTGCGGGCCCGGCTGAGCAGCAGGCTGTGTGCGAGGCCGGACCGGCCGGTGGTCCCGGCCGGTGCCGTGCCGGGCGACCCGTCCGCCGGCTACGCGGGTGGCGGGTACGGCCACGCCTACGGGCACGGGGACGGCTTCTGGGACGTGGAGGGGCTCGGCGAGAGGGGCGGGATATCCGGCGCCGGGACGGAGCCCGGCACCGGGCTCGCGACGCCTCCCGGGGGCGGCGAGCAGAGCACGGGGGCGTACGGGCCGGTGCCTGTGTCCGGCGGTCCGTCCGGCTCCCCGGGCAGCACCGGATTCGGGGGTTACGGCGGCTACGGCGGGGACGGTGGCGCGGACCCGCACCATGTGCACACGGTGCCGCCCAAGGGCGACGGACCCGGCGAGAAGGGCCTCGCCGTGCTCTTCTGCGATCTGGACGGTTTCAAGTCCATCAACGACCGCTACGGTCACCACTGCGGCGACGCGGTTCTCATCGCGGTGGCCCGCCGGTTGGAGGCCGGGGTGCGGGACGACGACACGGTCGCCCGGCTGGGCGGTGACGAGTTCGTGGTGCTGGCGGACGGGCTGGGCCCGGCGGAGGCCCAGGACCTGGCCGTACGGCTGCGGAATGCGATCATCCCCCCGATTCAGGTTGACGGGCGCGCGGTGCGGGTAGGCGCCAGCTTCGGCATCGGCTGGGCGGGCTGCGGAATGACGGCCGAAGAGGTGCTCCAATCCGCTGACCAGCGCATGTATGTGGAGAAGCGGTCGCGGTCCAAGGGGCAGCGCCGGGCGGGCTAGCACAGCCCGGTTGCTCGGCTGCCGACCGTGCCAAGTGGTTCACCCAGGAGAGGTAGGCTCGCCCGGATACCTGACGCAGTAGGGAGTGAGGGGATGACCGCCGAGAACAACGGCACGGGGGCTGCGCCGGAAGGGGGCGACGAGGACCCGTTCGCGTATCTGTACCGGCAGGAGGGCGGGGCCCAGCAGCCTGCCGCGCCCGGCCAGCAGCCCGGCGTCCCTCGTCGCTCCTTCAACCAGGTCCGTGCCGTCGGTGAGCGGCAGTACGGCTACGGCTACCCGCAGCAACAGCAGCGCACCGGCGGCTACGGCTATCCGCAGCAGGGCTCCGGTTACGCGCAGCAGCAGTCCGGTTACGGTTACCCGCAGCAGCCCCCGCCTCCGCAGCACCAGCCCAGCCCGCACTACGCCGCGCCCGAGACCGTGCCCGGTGGACGTGCCGCCGCGCGGCAGCAGGGCGGCCAGGGCGGCAACGGCCGGGGCGGTCGCAACCGGACCGGTCTGCTGGTGGGTGCGATAGCCGTGGTGGCCGCGGTGGTGATCGGTATCGGCGCCGCCATCGTCTTCAACGAGGACGACAGCGCCGACGACCCGCGGGCCAAGGACACCAGCTCGCAGCAGGACAGCCAGGACCAGGGCGACGAGGGCAAGGACGAGAAGGACAACAAGGACAAGCAGCCCGCGTCCAAGAAGCTGCCCAAGGAGGACGCGGCCAGCCTCCGGCTCGGCGGCGGGGCCAAGGCCGCCACCGAGGTGGCGGGCGCCAAGGGGCAGCGGGGCGCCTATGTGGGCGGGATGAACCAGCCGGGTGCCTCGGCGACCTGGCAGTTGAAGGACATCCCCGCCGCCGGCAAGTACACGCTGCATGTCCGCTACGGCGTGCCCGGCAAGGACGCGGACGCCACCCTCACCATCAACGGCAAGCCCGAGAGCCGGCCGCTGCGGATGAAGAACTTCTCCGGAGCCAAGGAAGGCGACTGGGAGCACGGCTGGCAGAACACCTGGTCGAACATCCAGCTCAAGAAGGGCCAGAACTCGGTCAAGATCTCCTGCGAGGCCGGCAACAAGTGCGAGGTCAATCTCGACCAGGTCTGGCTGACCAAGGGCTGGAACGGCGGCTAGCCGCGTGGGCGCGGGTCCGGGGACCGGCCTGTCAGGGGGTCTCCGCCTTGCGGACCCGCACCGACGGCAGCAGCTGCGCATAGGTGGCCTCGTCGAACTCGCCGGCCACCGGTGAGCGCACCGTAGCCGCCGACAGGGCCACCGCACGGGCCAGCCGGTCGGGCCACGGCAGGTCCTCGGCGAGGCCGGACAGCAGGCCGGCGACCGCGGAGTCGCCCGCGCCGGTCGGGTTGCCCGCCAGCCGCTCGGGGACGGCGGCGCTCCAGGCGCCGTCCTGGGCGACCAGCAGCATGCCGTCCGCCCCCAGCGAGGCCGCCACCGCGTGGGCGCCGCGCCGCTGGGCGGCCCGCGCCGCGCGCAGCGGTTCGGCCGTCCCGGTGATCCCGGCGAGCTCCTCGGCGTTGGGTTTGACGATGTCGGGCCGGGCGGCGAGGCCGCGGCGCAGCGGTTCGCCGCTGGTGTCCAGCAGCACGGGGATGCTGGCCGTACGGGCCTCGCGCACGAGCGTGGCGTAGGCGCCGACGGGGACGCCCGGCGGCAGGCTGCCGCACAGTGCGACGGCTGCCGGGCCGCGGCCCAGCAGCTGGCGGTAGACGGTCAGGAAGCCGTCCCACTCCTCGGGGGTGATGTGCGGTCCGGGCTCGTTGAGCTGGGTGGTGTCGCCGGTGGTCTCGTCGACGACGCCGACGGTGCGCCGGGTACGCCCGGCGACCTGGACCAGCGCATCGGCGACCCGGGGCCTGCCGCCGCCCGCCGGGCCCTCGGTGCCTTCCTTCTCCGCCTCCGCGTTCGCGGCGAGCAGGGCCCGCAGGACGCGGCCGGTCTCGCCGCCGACGAACCCGGTGACGGTCGTGCTGAAGCCGAGCGCGCCGAGCACCCGGGCGACGTTCAGGCCCTTTCCGCCGGGCCGCTCGGTCACCTCCCGTACCCGGTGGGAGGCGTGCGGGACGAGGTGGGGCACCCGGTAGGTGAGGTCGAGCGCGGCGTTGAGCGTGACGGTCAGGATCATCTGCGCGCACCACCCTCATCCGTCTTGCGACGGTTCATGACAAACAACCGACGGTTCATGACACACACAACCCACGACGAACGACACTGCAAACGGGACGCGACCGCGTCAGCGATCATGCCGCACCCAGCCTACGGCCGGGAGGTGCCGTCAGGAACCCGCGCCGGGCGGCCCTTTGGTCCAGCTCAGCGGGTGTGCGGGGGGACCACCCAACTGCCCTGCCGCATGACGGCGGTCGGGTTGAACCCCTCGTCCAGCACCACCAGGTCCGCCAGCTTCCCGGGCTCCAGGGAGCCCACGCGGTCGGCCACGCCCAGCAGCCGGGCGGGGTTGGTGGACAGTGCCGTGACGGTGTCGTCGACCGACAGCCCGTCGACGGTGACGGCACGTTTGAACGCCTGATCGAGCGTCAGGGTGGAACCGGCGATGGAGCCGCCCTCCACCAGCCGGGCCACGCCGTCCCGCACCTCGACCTCCAGATGGCCCAGCGGGTAGCGGCCGTCGCCCATGCCGGCGGCGCCCATCGCGTCGGTGATGAAGGCGACCCGGTCAGCGCCCGCCGCGTCGAACGCCAGTCGCAGCACGGCGGGGTGCAGATGGGTGCCGTCGTTGATCAGTTCGACGGTGACGCGTTCGTCCTCCAGCAGCGCGGCGATCGGCCCCGGCTGCCGGTGGCCGAGCGGCGGCATGGCGTTGAACAGATGTGTGGCCACCGTCGCACCGGCGTCGACGGCCTGCCGGGTGCTCTCGTAGCTGCCGTCCGTGTGGCCGACGGCTGCGATGACGCCGCTGTCGGCGAGCAGCCGCACCGAGTCCAGACCGCCGGGGCGTTCGGGTGCGAGCGTCATCATCGCCGCTCGGCCGCGCGCCGCGTCCAGGAGTTTGCGTACGTCGCCGGGGTCCGGGTCGCGCAACAGCGACTCGTCGTGCGCGCCGCGCCGCTCGCAGGAGATGAACGGTCCCTCGAAGTGGATGCCCGCCAGGTCGCCCTGCTCGACCAGTTCGCTCAGCGAGCCCGCCTGCCGGGACAGTTCGTCCAGATCGCCGGTGACCGTGGAGGCCACCATGGTGGTGGTGCCGTGTCTGCGATGGGTGTCGATGACCTTCAGCGACTCCTCGTGGCTGCCCGCAGAGAAGGACGCGCCCCCGCCGCCGTGCACATGGATGTCGACGAACCCGGGCACGATCCAGTGCCCCGTCAGATCGACGGTTCCGGCGTCGGCTCGGGGCGCGCCGGATGTGTCGGCGGCCCTGTCCTCCGCGTCGTCCGCGGAGCCGACGGCGGCGAGGGTGCGGCCCTCGACCGTCAATCTGCCGCTGTCGCGCACCCCTTCGGGCAATACCACCCGGGCACCGGTCAGCACCGTTCGCTTGCTCATCGGCTCGCAACCTCCGCGGAGAGTAGATCCCAGGCCAGAAGCCCTGCGCCCAGGCAGCCCGCGGCGTCCCCGAGGGCCGCGGGCACGATGGTCGGGAGTGGCTGGAAAGTGACCTTCTCGCGCACCGCCTCCCGGAGCGGAACGAAGAGGGTGTCGCCCGCCTCGGCGAGGCCACCGCCGATGATCAGTGTGCGGGGATCGAGCAGGGTAAGTCCCGTGACCAGGCCGGTGGCCAGCGCGTCGATGGCGTCTGCCCACACCCGCTGGGCACGCGGGTCGCCCGCGGCGACGGCCTTGGCGGCATCGGCCGCCGTCGCCTCGGGGTCACCGCAGGCTGCCGCCCAGGCGGCGCCGACGGCGGAGGCGGAGGCGAGTCGTTCCAGACAGCCGCGCTGTCCGCAGCCGCAGGGCGGCCCGTCGGGCCGGACGACGATATGGCCGATCTCGCCGGCGCTGCCGTGCGCGCCCGCCTCGACCCGGTCACCGATGCCGATGGCGCCCGCGATGCCGGTGCCCAGCGGCAGGAAGAGGTAGCGGTCCACGCCGTCACCGGCGCCGATGCGTCCCTCCGCGAGCCCGCCGGTGCGCACGTCGTGGCCCAGCGCCACGGGCAGCGGCGGCAGTTGCTCGTCCCGTCCGCGGCCGAGGCGTTCGCGCAGCAGGGCGCGCATGGGGACGTCGCGCCAGCCGAGGTTGGCGGAGAAGACCGCGATGCCGCGCTCCTCGTCGAGGGTGCCGGGGACGGCGACTCCCGCGGCTGACGGCTCGGTGCCGTACCGCGTCAGGCCCACGGCGCGTAGTTCGGCCGCGAAGTCGAGGATTCCGGCCACGACGGCCTCGGGTCCGCGGTCGCGCCCGGTGCCCCGGCGCGCCTCGTACAGCAGTTCGTTGCCGGTGCCGATGAGGGCGGCCTTCATTCCGGTGCCGCCCACGTCGAGGGCGATGACGTACTGCACGGGGGGCGAACTCGGCGCGGCGGGTGCGTCGCTCGGCACGGCGGGCGCGTCGGGCACGGTGGAGGTGCCTGGTACGCCGGGTGCGCTGGTGGCCTCGTCACGGGTACTCACGGGCACAGTCTCCCGTGCGAGAGGTCAAAAGGTCTAGTCCACTCCGGTGGCTTCCCGCTCCGGATCACCGAACGGAAGCCAAGCTGATTCCGTACTGGTATCCGGTTCAGGTAGACGCTCGGGCCCTCCTGGGGGAGACTCCGGCCCGTGGGACCGGGGTCGGTGGTGCCAGGGGGGAACGAGGGCATCAGGATGCTCGTGGCAGGTTCCGAGGTTCGCAGGGCTGAGGGGTATGAGGAAGATGGAACGGCGTCGTTTCCTGGGTATGGCCGCGACGGGAGTGGCCGGTGCGGCCGGAATGACCGCACTGTCCGGCTGCGGCGGCGGCCCCGGGTCGGGAAAGGTGACGCTGAAACTCGTCGCTGCCGACTACGGGACCCCCGGAGGGGACAACAGCTCGAAGATCTACTGGCGGAAACTCGCCGACGAGTTCACCAGGAAGAACCCCGACATCACCGTCGACGTCACCGTGCACAGCTGGAACGACATCGGCAAGAAGCTCACCGAGATGGTCGACAAAGGCAATCCGCCGGACATCGCGCAGGTCGACTCGTACGCCGACTGGGCAGCCGAAGGAAAGCTCTACAAGGTCAACGAGCTGCTTCCGATACCCGCGCAGGCCGAGTTCCTCGTCTCGCTCGCCGAGGCCGGTGAGGTGCAGCGCGTCCAGTACGGACTGCCGTTCGTCGCCAGCACCCGGGTGCTCTTCTACAACAAGGACCTCTTCAAGAAGGCCGGGCTCGACCCCGACGAGCCGCCGGAGAGCTGGGAGGACCTCAAGTCCGCGGCCCGCGCCCTCAAGTCGGCCGGCGTCAAGATCCCCTACGGCCTGCCGCTCGGCCCCGAGGAGGCACAGGGCGAGGCCCTGATGTGGATGCTCGGCAACGGCGGCTCCTACGTCGACAGCGTCGGCAACTACACCATCAACTCCCCCGAGAACGTCGAGACGTTCCAGTGGCTGCGCGACAACCTCGTCACGCCCGGCTACACCGAGCCCGGCCCGCAGCGCGTCGACCGGCAGAAGATGTTCGAGGCGTTCACCGAGGGCCAGGTGGGCATCCTCAACGGCCACCCCACCCTGATGCAGCAGGCCGACAAGAAGCACCTCTCCTACGGGACCGGAAAGCTGCCCGGCAGCAACGGCCCCGCCGAGGGCACCCTCGGCGTCGCCGACTGGATGATGGCGTTCCGCAAGAACGGCCACCGCGAAGCGTGCGGCAAGTTCCTCGCCTTCGTCTTCGACGAGAAGAACCACTACGCCTTCACCTCCCGGTACGGGCTGCTGCCCGTCACCACCAGCGCGTCCCGGCGGATGCGCAAGGACAAGAAGCAGAAGAAGCTCTGGCCCTTCCTCGACCAGCTCGCCGGTGCCGAGTTCTACCCGGTGGGCAAGGTGTCCTGGGCGAGCACCAGCGCGGTCATGAAGAAGACCATCGGCCAGGCGGCTGCCAAGGGCGGCGACCCGAAGGCCGTGCTCACCTCGCTGCAGCGCAAGGCGGAGGCCGAGGAGGAGGCGGGGGCCTCCTGACACACCGCGCACGTACGGTGGAGAGGTGAGCAGCACGGAAGGCGAACCCGAGCCCGTTTCCGAGCCGGTTTCCGAGCCGGTTTCCGAGCCGGTTTCCGAGCATGAGCCCGGTGCCGGGCGCGGTTCGGAGCCCGGTGCCGGGCGCGCGTCGGTCGGTGGTGGGGCGGCGGGACTCTCGGACGAGGACCGCGCAGTGCTGTCCTTCGCCGCCCGCGGCTGGCCCTCCTCAGGGGAGAAGGAACGCGCCGTCCGGGAGCAGCTCGGAATGTCGCCCGTGCGCTACTACCAGTACCTCAACGCGCTTCTGGACGATCCCCGAGCGAGCGAGTTCGACCCCGTGACGGTCAACCGGCTGCGGCGTGTCCGGCAGAGCAACCGGGATCGCACCCACTAGCGGGAGCCCCCGCTCGTTAAGGTGCGGTCATGTCGCTTCCTCCGCTTTCCCCGTCTCCCGAACCGGAGACGGAGGCAGGGCGCGCGGGGCTCGCCGCCCTCCTCGCCGAGCCCGCGCGCGCCGTGCTCGCCTTCGACTTCGACGGGACCCTCGCGCCCATCGTCACCGACCCGCGAGAGGCGCGGGCGCACCCCGAAGCCGTGCCGGCGCTGGCGCGGCTCGCCCCCCGGCTCGCCGGGGTCGCCGTGATCACCGGTCGCCCAGCGGCGGACGCGGTGCGGTACGGCGGCTTCGAGGGCGCCGCCGGACTGGAGGGGCTGACGGTGCTCGGCGCGTACGGGGCCGAACGGTGGGACGCCGCCGACCCGGTCGTACGCGCACCCGAGCCCCCCGCCGGGGTCGCGGCCGTACGGGCCGAACTCCCCGCCGTACTCGCCGAAGCGGGAGCGCCGGAGGGCACCTGGACGGAGGACAAGGGCAGAGCGCTTGCCGTGCACACCCGGCGCGCGGGCTCTCCCGATGAAGCACTTGAACGGCTGCGCGCCCCGCTGTATGCCCTTGCCGAGCGGCATGGGCTCCTGGTGGAGCCCGGGCGCATGGTGCTCGAACTCCGCCCGCCGGGCGCCGACAAGGGCGCCGCCCTCGCCGGTTACGTCCGCGAGCGGTCCGCCACCACCGTCGCCTACGCCGGTGACGACCTCGGCGACCTGAGCGCCTACGCCGCTGTCACGGCGCTCCGCAGCGAGGGGGTGCCGGGGCTGCTGCTCTACAGCGCTCCGGAGACGGACGCGGAGATGGTCCCCCGGCTCCGTGCCGAATCGGACCTCCGGGTCCCGGGCCCGGCCGGTCTGGCGGCGTGGCTCCACGCTCTGGCGGACGCGCTGTAGTCCACCGGCTGCGCGACTGCTGCCCCGCCCCCCCCGGGCGGCTGTCCACGACCGGGGACGACCGGGGGCTCAGTCGCGCAGCGCCTCCAGCTGGTCCAGGAGCCAGCGCGTCGGGGGTTGCGAGGTGGCGGTCGCGGCCAGCCGGCGGGAGCGGGCCGCGCGGGTGGCGGGGTCCAGTTCGAGGGCGGTCCGCAAGGCGGCGGCCGTCTCGCGCACGTCGAAGGGGTTCACACAAAGGGCGTCGGACGCCAGTTCCTCGTACGCCCCGGCCTCCCGGGAGAGCACGAGGGCGCAGCCCTCGTCGGAGACGACGGGGATCTCCTTCGCCACCAGGTTCATCCCGTCGCGGATGGGATTGACCAGAGCGACGTCCGCCATCCGGTAGGCGGCGAGCGACCGCGCGAAGTCGTCCTTCACATGCAGCAGGACCGGCGTCCAGTCAGCGGTGCCGAACTCCTCGTTGATCGCGTCGGCGACCCGGCCGACCTCTGCCGTGTAGTCGCGGTAGACGGCCAGGTCCTGCCGCGACGGATAGGCGAACGCCAGATGGACGACGCGTTCGCGCCACTCCGGGTGGTCGGTCAGCAGCCGTCGGTAGGCGTACAGACCGCGGACGATGTTCTTGGACAGCTCGGTCCGGTCCACCCGCACGACCGTCCGGCGAGGGCCTCCGTCCGGCCCCGTACCCACCTGCCCGCGCAGTTGCGCCATCCGTTCGGCGACGTCGTCGCGGTGCGCCCGCTCCCGCAGGAAGTCGCCGTCCGCGCCGAGCGGGTGCACCCCGATCCGTGTCGTGCGGCCCTCGTACGTCACCGTGAGGGGCTCGCCCTCGCCGCCGGCCCCCGGCCGGGAGGTGCCCCCCTCGACCGTCGCCCCGAGCACCCGTTCGCAGCACTCGGTGAACAGCGCGGCCCAGCGTGCGGTCAGGAACGCCGTGCGATCGGCGCCGAGCATGCCGCGCAGCACCTGGGCCGCGATCTCGTCCGGCAGCAGCCGGAAGTAGTCGGCGGGCGCCCACGGGGTGTGCGAGAAGTGGCCGATCCGCAGGTCCGGGCGGCGCTCGCGGAGCATGCCGGGGACGAGCGTGAGGTGGTAGTCCTGCACCAGCACCGTGGCGCCCTGCCCCGCCTCCTGTGCCAGCGCGTCGGCGAAGGCGGCGTTGTACGCCTCGTACTGCGCCCACCGGCGGCCGAAGTCCTGGTCGAAGGAGGGCTCCAGCGGTGTCTGGTACAGCATGTGGTGGGTGAACCACAGCACGGAGTTGGCGATGCCGTGGTACGCCGCCTCGAAGGTGTCGGCCGGGATGTCGAGCATCCGTACGGACTGTCCGCCGGTCTCCCCGCTGTCCAGGTGACCCCCGGTGCGCCGGGCCGCCTCGCGGTCGCCCTCACCGAGCGCCGCGCACACCCACACCGCGTCCGTCCCGGGGCCGATGGCCGACAGCCCGGAGACGAGTCCGCCGCCGCCCCGCTTGGCGGTGAGCGTGCCGTCGTCCGCACGCGTGTAGGACACCGGCCCCCGGTTGGAGGCGACCAGCACCTGCGACGACTTGGCCTCGGCTGCCTCCTGGGCCGTTCCCTGGGCGGTGTGGTGAGCTCCCTGCGAAGATGGTGTTCCAGCGACCATGCGGCGAGCCTAGCCGCCGCCGAAACCGCTCAAAAGTGCGCCCCGCAGGGGCGCGGGGAACCGCGCGACCAGCCCCCGACAACCCGCGGCCCGCACACGACAGCCAGGGCAGCCCCTGCCCAGCACGAACGGGGCCCTCACGCGGCCACCCGCTGCCCGTACTCGGGCACCGTGCACATCGGAGGGCGCTCCTCCGCGTCCACCAGATGGCCGCGGGGCACGAAACAGCCGCCCTCGTCCCGTTCGAACTGGGTCAGCGCCGTCCCACCGGACCGGCCCTCGAACACGCTCCGTGCGTCGTGCACCGCCGCGGGGCCGCGGCCTATCCGGCGCTCTGCGGCCGCGTAGATGGCGGTGGCCATCCGGCCGAGCGCCTGCCCGTCCTGGTTGCGGTGCAGCCGTACGCCCACGTCGACCTGGGCCAGCGCGTCCAGCCCCACCAGTTCCAGCGCGTCGACCAGCAGCGCCAGCTCCACCCCGTAGCCGACCGGGAAGGGCAGCCGCTCCAGCAGCGAGCGGCGCGCCGCGTACTCACCGCCGAGCGGCTGGACGAGACCGGCCAGCCGCGGCCAGTGCAGATTGAGCAGCGGGCGTGCCACCAGCTCGGTCACCCGGCCGCCGCCTGCCGGGCTGCCGGACAGCGGGCGGTCGTACATCGCCTTGACGAACTGCACGTCCGGCTCCGTCAGCAGGGGTCCGACGATGCCGATGACGAAGTCCGGCGAGAATTCGCGCAGGTCGGCGTCGACGAAGCAGACGATGTCGCCGCTGGTCGCCAGCAGGGAGCGCCACAGCACCTCTCCCTTGCCGGGGCGGGTCGGCAGCCTGGGCAGCACCTCGTCCCGGTGGATCACCTTGGCCCCGGCCGCCGCCGCGACCTCGGCGGTGCGGTCGGTCGAGCCCGAGTTCATCACGATCAGCTCGTCCACCAGCGGGGTCCCGGTGTCCAGATGGGGTGAGGCAAGTTCGCGGCGGATCACCGAGACGATGTCGCCGACGGTGGCCTCCTCGTTGAGCGCCGGCAGCACCACGCTGACGCTGGTGCCGGAGCGGCGCTTGGCCGCCAGCAGCGCCTCCAGCGGCCGGTCTGCGACACGCCAGGAGCGGCGCTGCAGCCATTGGCCCACTTCGTCGAGCACGTGCGCGCCTTCCTGTAGTCGGGCAGAGGCAGGACGGGCGGTGCGGGCCCGGCCCGGGACCGGGGAGGAGGAGCGACGGATTGATCCATCTCGCGGTTCGGACGTCCCTCTCAAGCGTGACCGCCGTCCGTTACAGTCTTGAACAACGCAGGTGACCTCCGCATCTCGGGGTCGCCGCGACAAACGCCCGAGTGGCCCCTGGCCGCCCGGAGCCATAGTGCAGCTCATCCAGAGGGGCAGAGGGAACGGCCCGTTGAAGCCCCGGCAACCATCCCGCGATCCGCGCGTACGCGGACCTCCAGGCGAGACCGCCTCGTGGGGACGGTGCCAATTCCGGCCCGTGACGAGATACGCCACGGGGAAGATGAGGAGAAAGGGCCTCGCCTCCATGGCTGTGCAGACAGTTGCAGCGAACAGCACCGTTTCCACCGACGCCACTGACGCGTCCGAAACCGCCTCCCACGATCTCGGCGCCGCCGTCGCCCTCTCCTGCCGGGAGTGCGGGACCCGCACCGAGCTGGGACCCAGTTTCGTGTGTCTGGAGTGTTTCGGCCCGCTGGAAGTCGCCTACGAGCTGCCCACCGGCGACCCGGAGGGGCTGCGCAGGCGCATCGAGGCC
Source organism: Streptomyces sp. B15 (assembly GCF_018070605.1). Classification (NCBI taxonomy): domain Bacteria; kingdom Bacillati; phylum Actinomycetota; class Actinomycetes; order Kitasatosporales; family Streptomycetaceae; genus Streptomyces; species Streptomyces sp. B15. Next base: position 129,316 of record NZ_JAGPXJ010000003.1, on the reverse strand, counting down.
GGACCCGCCTCGATGTGGCGCTACGCGCCGCTGCTGCCGGTACCGTCCGACGTCGCCGAGAAGCCGAACCTGAACCCCGGCTTCACCCAGTTGGTGAAGGCCGACCGGCTGGCTGCCGAGCTGGGCGTGACCGGCGGGCTCTACGTCAAGGACGACTCCGGCAACCCCACCCACTCCTTCAAGGACCGCCCGGTCGCCATCGCGCTGGAGGCAGCCCGCGCCTTCGGGTTCACCACCCTCTCGTGCTCCTCGACCGGCAATCTGGCCGGTGCGGTGGGCGCCGCCGCCTCCCGCGCGGGACTGCGCTCCTGTGTGTTCATCCCGGACGGGCTGGAGCAGTCCAAGGTGGTGATGGCGGCGATCTACGGTGGTGACCTCGTCGCGATCGACGGCACCTACGACGATGTGAACCGCTTCTGCTCGGAGCTCATCGGCGACCCGCTGGGCGAGGGCTGGGGCTTCACCAACGTCAACCTGCGGCCCTTCTACGCCGAGGGCTCGAAGTCCCTGGCGTACGAGATCTGCGAGCAGCTCGGCTGGCGGCTGCCCGACCAGCTCGTCATCCCCGTCGCCTCCGGCTGCCAGCTGGTGAAGATCGACAAGGGGCTGCGGGAGCTGATCGAGCTCGGGCTGGTCGAGGACAAGCCGTTCCGCATCTACGCCGCGCAGGCGGAGGGGTGCTCGCCGGTGTCCCGTGCGTACAAGGACGGCACCAGTGCCGTACGCCCGGTCAAGCAGCCCGACACCATCGCCAAGTCCCTGGCCATCGGGGACCCGGCGGACGGGCCGTACGTCATCGACATCTGCCGGCGCACCGGCGGGGCCGTCGAGGACGTCGACGACGCCCAGATCGTCGATGCGATGAAGCTGCTCGCGCGGACCGAGGGGGTGTTCGCGGAGACGGCGGGGGGCGTCACGCTGGGTGTGACCCGCAAGCTGATCGAGTCCGGCGCCATCGACCCGAGCCTCACGACGGTCGTCCTCAACACGGGCGACGGCCTCAAGACCCTCGACGCCGTGGCCCCCACCGCCCGGCCCAGCGCGGTGATCCGCCCCAATCTGGCGGCCTTCCGCGAAGCCGGTCTGGCCTGACCCGAGGGCCGGTGACGACTGGCCGGTAGGCCGGCACGGACTGACCCGAGGCGTCCCGGTCACCGAAGGCGCCTCCCGTTGCCGGAATGCCGAATGCCTCAGACGGCTGAAATCCGCCCCCCGGTGTTTAGGCGGCGGGAAGACCGGAGCGGACGCCTCCGGGGCGCGTTCCCACTTACGTTAGGAAGATCGACATGAGCGTCAACGTCCGGATCCCGACCATCCTGCGCACCTACACAGGTGGTCAGGCCGAGGTCACAGCCGAGGGCGGCACCCTCGGCGAGGTACTGGCGGACCTGGAGAAGAACCACACGGGCATCAGCGCGCGCGTCCTCGACGACGCCGGAAAGCTCCGCCGCTTCGTCAACGTCTACGTCAACGACGACGACGTCCGCTTCGAGCAGGGCCTGGAGACGCCCACCCCGGACGGTGCGGGCGTCTCCATCATCCCGGCGGTGGCCGGCGGCTGACCCGTTCGGTCCCACCCGCCGCCGCGGAGCCTGTCACCAGCGCTTCAGCCGCGGGATCGCCCCTTCCACAGAAAAGCGGAGGGGGCGATTCCGTGTTTCGGGAGACGGTAGAGTGACGGAAGTTCCCTCCCCCGATAGGCGCCGGCCGCGAAGTGAGTACGCGGCGAGGGCGGAACACCATCGCGACAACAACGGGACAAGTTGCTGTCGAAAACCGAGCGGCAATTGTCGTGAAGGCCCTGTATGTCTGGCCCGACTTGCCCTGCTCCAGCCGCAGTTGAGACTTATATCCGATCAGCCGTGCCCAGAATTCTCGTCCGATTGACCTGTTGCAGAGGGCGTCCGTGCAGATACATTCAGCGGCGGTCGACGCGTTCCGGCGCACGCCCCCGCTTGCCGGTGGGGGTGAGGTCTGACCCGGGTTCGCGAAGTGCGGGCTCGCGCAAGGGCCAGTAATAGGGGAGTTAGGAATGGCTCAGGGCACCGTCAAGTGGTTCAACGCGGAGAAGGGGTACGGCTTCATCGCGGTCGACGGTGGTGCGGACGTGTTCGTCCACTACAGCGCGATCCAGATGGACGGTTACCGCACCCTGGACGAAGGGCAGCGGGTCGAGTTCGAGATCTCGCAGGGTCAGAAGGGGCCGCAGGCGGACATGGTCCGCGTGACCGGCTGAGTGTCGCCGGACTGCGCAGAGCACACACAGAAGGGGCCGCACCCATTGGTGCGGCCCCTTCTGTTGCGTACCCCGCATGGGGGCTGCGCTTGCCAGCCCTGCTCCCCCAGGCGCAGACCTCCCGAGCTCCGGGGAATGACCGCGCCCCGTCAGGGGCGCGGGGAACTGCGCGAGCGACCACGAAGCACCCGCAGCCCGCAAGCCAGATCCAGGGGCACCCCCTCACCGGACGAAAGAGAGGGGGCACGCCGCAAGCGAGGGGCGCCCCGAACGTCGCTTGCACTCTCCATGCCCGAGTGCTAATCATTGGGTTAGCACTCTGCGAGTGAGAGTGACAGAGAAGGACCGGGTCGGTGAGGCCGTAGGCCGGGTGGGGAAGGAACCGCCGGGTCGTAGGCCGTCCGTCGCGGGCGCCACGCGGTCCGGAGAAATCCAACCCTCCCCTTGCGCTCGGCGCACGGGGGAATCCAGGGAGGACCAACCCACATGGCCAAGATCATCGCCTTTGACGAGGAGGCGCGGCGCGGTCTTGAGCGTGGCATGAACCAGCTTGCCGACGCCGTCAAGGTCACGCTCGGCCCCAAGGGCCGCAACGTCGTTCTGGAGAAGAAGTGGGGCGCCCCCACGATCACGAACGACGGTGTCTCCATCGCCAAGGAGATCGAGCTCGAGGACTCCTACGAGAAGATCGGCGCCGAGCTGGTCAAGGAGGTCGCCAAGAAGACGGACGACGTCGCCGGTGACGGCACGACGACCGCCACCGTGCTGGCTCAGGCGCTCGTACGGGAAGGCCTGCGCAACGTTGCCGCGGGTGCCAACCCGATGGCTCTGAAGCGCGGTATCGAGCAGGCCACCGAGGCTGTCTCCGCCGCTCTGCTGGAGCAGGCGAAGGACGTGGAGACCAAGGAGCAGATCGCCTCCACCGCCTCCATCTCCGCGGCCGACACCCAGATCGGTGAGCTGATCGCCGAGGCCATGGACAAGGTCGGCAAGGAAGGCGTCATCACCGTCGAGGAGTCGCAGACCTTCGGGCTCGAGCTGGAGCTCACCGAGGGCATGCGCTTCGACAAGGGCTACATCTCCGCCTACTTCGCCACCGACATGGAGCGCATGGAGGCGGAGCTCGAAGACCCGTACATCCTCATCGTCAACTCCAAGATCAGCAACGTGAAGGACCTCCTTCCGCTGCTGGAGAAGGTCATGCAGTCGGGCAAGCCGCTGCTGATCATCGCGGAGGACGTCGAGGGTGAGGCCCTTTCCACGCTGGTCGTCAACAAGATCCGTGGCACCTTCAAGTCCGTCGCCGTCAAGGCCCCGGGCTTCGGTGACCGCCGCAAGGCGATGCTGAACGACATCGCCATCCTCACCGGCGGCCAGGTCATCTCCGAGGAGGTCGGCCTCAAGCTGGAGAACGCTTCCCTCGACCTGCTGGGCCGTGCGCGCAAGGTCCAGATCACCAAGGACGAGACCACCATCGTCGACGGTGCGGGCGACAGCGAGCAGGTCGCGGGCCGGGTCAACCAGATCCGCGCCGAGATCGAGAACAGCGACTCGGACTACGACCGCGAGAAGCTCCAGGAGCGCCTGGCGAAGCTGGCCGGCGGCGTGGCCGTCATCAAGGCCGGTGCCGCCACCGAGGTCGAGCTCAAGGAGCGCAAGCACCGCATCGAGGACGCCGTCCGCAACGCGAAGGCGGCCGTCGAGGAGGGCATCGTCGCCGGCGGTGGCGTGGCCCTGCTGCAGGCGTCCTCGGTCTTCGAGAAGCTGGAGCTGGAGGGCGACGAGGCCACCGGTGCCGCCGCCGTCAAGCTGGCCCTGGAGGCTCCGCTCAAGCAGATCGCGGTCAACGCCGGCCTCGAGGGCGGCGTCATCGTGGAGAAGGTGCGCAACCTGACCCCGGGCCACGGTCTGAACGCGGCCACCGGCGAGTACGTCGACATGATCGCCGAGGGCATCCTCGACCCGGCCAAGGTGACGCGCTCCGCGCTGCAGAACGCCGCCTCCATCGCGGCGCTCTTCCTCACCACCGAGGCCGTCATCGCCGACAAGCCGGAGAAGGCCGCCGCCGGCGCCGACGCGGCTGCCGGTGGTGGCATGGGCGGCATGGACTTCTGACGAGTCCGAGCCGTACGTCTCGTACGTACGGCTCCGCCGCCTGCTGAGGCAGTACAGCCTGCTGAGGCAGCTCAGCTTGCTGAGGCAGCACGAGGGCGGGCACTCCGAACGGGGTGCCCGCCCTTCGCCGTTGCTGCCGCTTCCGCTCGCCTGGCCTGCTGCTCGACCACCGCTCGCCTGTTGCGCCGGTGTCAGCCCACCTCGACGTCCGCGAAGCAGAGGTGTCCCTTGATCTCGGACACCTGGTCGAACGGCTCGGGATAGGACCAGGCGATGTCCTGGGCCGTACCGTCGGCCAGCGACCAGTAGTCGGCGGTGCCCTTGAAGGGGCAGCGGGTGTGGGTGTCGGACGGCGTCAGCAGATCGGTGCGGACGTCCTCGGGCGGCAGGTAGTACCGCACCGGGTAGCCGGTCTCGCTCAGCAGCACCGGACGGCGGCTGTCCGCCAGCACCCGGCCGTCTCGCGTGACCACGCGCACGCGTTCGGTGCCTTCCTCGACAGTGATCGTGTGGCCCTGTGCAGTCATGGGATGTCCTTCCTCGCGGATTCTCGGACTCCAGCGTCGCTCCCGGCCCCGAAGAGCGCCAGGGCCGACGGTTCCAGTCCCGCCGTCTCAACCGGTACCGAGCGGTGCGCCTCCCAGTCGGCACGGTCCAGCCGAAGCCGCTCGAAGGTCCGGGCCCGGCCCAGCACGGCTGCGCTCATCAGACCGTCCGGCCGGTACCCCAGCTTCTCCGAGACCCGCCGCGAGCGCGGGTTGTCCGTCATCGCGGCCGACGTCATGCTGCGCGCCCCGAGCCCGGCGAAGGCCAACTGCAGTACGGCTGCCCGCATCTCGGTGCCGAACCCCTGGTTCTGGTGCGCCGCACCGAGCCAGGAGCCGGTCTCCGCTTCCCGTACGACCGCGAAATCGGTGCTGGTCACGTCCTGGCGCCCGATCACCCGGCCCTCGTGCAGTACGGCGAGGCTCAGCGTCCAGGCCTCCGGCCGCCAGTCGGCGATGGTGCTCAGTACGTGCTGGAAGCAGCCGCGCTTGCGCTCCTCGGGGCTCGCGGCGGTCCACGGAATGCTGAACGGCATCTCACTGTCGTCGTGCACCTTTCCGGCGGCGAGCTCCGCCAGCTCGGCGAGCGTCCGCTCGTCGGGAAGGCGCAGCTGGAGGCGGGGTGTCGTCAGACGCAGCCCGTACAAGGGCCAGATGTCGGCTTCCATGACGAGAGCTTGCCGAAGAGGGGGAGCGGGGTCGAACGAATTTGGCGCCGCACCGGTTCACCGCTCGGCGACGAGCCGGGCCACACCGTCGAGCATGGAGGCGAGTCCGGTCTCGAACAGCTGCTCAAGGTGGAGGTCGTAGCCGTCCTCACCGAGCGCGTCGACGAGACGGGCGAAGGTCGGGTAGGCGCCGGAGGCGGTGAGCGACGCGAGCGTCCCCGCCTGCTGTGCCATCCAGGCGTCCTCCGAGAGACCGGTGCTGCTCTCGGCCGCGGTCTCACGTTCCCACTGGATGGCGAGCCCCTGGATGTGGCTGTAGAGCAGCACATTCAGATCGAGCATGGTCGCCGGGTGGAGACCGTGGCCGTCCAGTGCGCTGAGCATCCACTCCGAGTACGTCAGCAGATTGGGCAGCAGCAGCGGGCGGGTGAGCGGACCGATCTGGGCCAGCCAGGGGTGGGCGCGGTGCAGCTGCCACAGGGAGCGGGCGCCCAGCTCCAGCCGGGCCCGCCAGTCGGCCGGTACGTCCGGGGAGCCGGGGGGCGGCAGCCGCCGTTCGCCCAGAACGGTGTCCGCCATCAGCAGCACCAGTTCGTCCTTGCCGCCCACGTAACGGTAGGCAGCCATCGTCGCGGCGCCCAGGCGGGCCGCCACGCTCCGCATGGACAGCGCGGGGAGCCCCTCGGAGTCGGCGATCCCGATGGCGACGCGGACGACGCGCTCGCGGGACAACTCCCCCTCGGCGCTCGGGCCGACGTCCGACGCCGGGCGGGTGAGCGGGGCACGACGGCTCGCGGCCGGTGCCGGCCGGGCGGAATCCGCCGGGTCCGCGGCCGGTGCCGGCCGGGCGGAATCCGCCGGACCTCCGGCCGGTGCCGTCCTCCGCTGCCGATCCGCGACCACGGTCCCCACGCGCGGCCGGGCCTCGACGAGTCCCTCCATGCGGAGGGTGGTCAGCACCTTGGTCGCGGTGGCCAGGGCGACATTCCACTCGCGGGCGATCTGACGGGTGGACGGCACCCGGTCACCAGGAGCGAGCTCTCCCTCGGCGATGCGCCGCCGCAACTCGGCCGCGATGCGCGCGTACGGCGGTGAGAGGTGGGCCACAATCCATCCCTTCCACTGGCTGTACTAGAACAGAGGCTAGCAGCACGGCGACCGCCGGGGGCCGGGTCTGTCCTAGCACAGAGAGGGGTCAGGCGGGGCTGACGTGGGTTGGCGAGCGGGCGTGTACGCCGTACATTCAGTGCTGTCCAGATCGGGCGTACACCGTACGAAGGAGTCGCCATGCAGACCGTCCTCATCTCCGGCGCCGGCGTCGCCGGGCTCACCCTCGCGCACTGGCTCCGTCACCACGGCTACGCGCCGACCGTCGTGGAGCGGGCGCCCGCCGTGCGACCCGGCGGCCACGCCATCGACGTGCGCGGCGTCGCCCTCGACGTCCTCGACCGGACGGGCCTCCTCGGCGAGGCGCGCCGAGCCCGTACCCGCATGCGCGGCATGTCGATGCACGACGGGGACGGCAACGAACTCTGGCGCTCCACCGAGATGACGTACAGCAGCGGCCGACTCGACAACGGCGACATAGAGCTGCTGCGGGAGGATCTGACCGCGATGCTGTACGAGCGGACGCGGGACGCGGCGGAGTTCCTGTTCGACGACTCCATTGCGGTTCTCGCACAGGCGGAGGACGGAGTCCAGGTCACCCTGGCCGGGGGTGCCCGTCGCACGTTCGACTACGTCATAGGGGCGGACGGGCTGCACTCTCGCGTACGCCGCCTGGCGTTCGGCCCCGAGTCCGACCATCTCCGCCATCTCGGCTCCCATGTGGCCGTCTTCAGTACGGACAACTTCCTCGACCTCGACCACTGGCAGATGTGGGTCCAGAGCGAGACCGCGAGCTACTGCGTGTACCCCGTACGCGAGAACACCGAGATCCGCGCCACTCTCGGCTTCATGTCGCAGTCGCTCGACCACGACCACCGCGACCTCGAGCAGCAGAAGAACCTCCTCGCCGAGAACATGGCCTCCCTCGGGGGCGACACCCCCAAGCTGCTGGAGGCCATGCGGACCGCGCCCGACTTCTACTTCGACGCCATGGCGCAGGTCCACATGGACAGCTGGACACGGGGTCGTGTCGCGCTGGTCGGCGACGCGGGCTACTGCGCCTCGCCGCTCTCCGGTCAGGGAACCAGCCTCGCCCTTGTGGGCGCCTACGTCCTCGCCGAGGAACTGGGCAGGCCGTCCGCCGACCCTGCCACCGCACTGCCCCGCTACGAGGAGCGCATGCGCCCCTACGTCGCCCTCAACCAGGCCCTCGCCACCGAGAATCCCGGCCAGGGAGCTTCCGAGGAGTCCCTCACCCGAGCGAAGAATGCCCTCACCCTGGGTGACGCGTAGGGGGTTGGTGTGTGAGGCCGCCCATAGGAGCCAGATCACTTACGAAGCCGAATCGTATGCCCCGGTTTTCGTGGATACGGGGCGAGGGGTGCGGCGGCTCGATCGAGTCGGGTATGTCGCACTATGCGGGGTCGTAGGTCACACAGTTGTCGGGCCGGGGAGCCGGTTCCCAGGGTGGGTGCCAGGTCGCGACGAGACCGGGACAAACGCACCACAAGGTGCGGCCCCCGGGGGGTGCGCGGCCGGACACGTCCCCCACTGGAAGGCTCTCCGCTCGCATGCGTACCGCTCTTCGCTCGCTCAAGCCCGCCCGCCTGGCCACCACCGGCCTGACCGCCCTGGGCGCGGCCGGTATCGCCACCACCGCCCTGGCCGGCACCGCCCACGCCGCCCAGGCCCCCGCCAAGCCCGCCACCCAGCCCGCCGCCGTCGCACACGCCCACGACGCCAAGGCGAAGGCCGACACGAAGGCGAAGGCGAAGGACGAGAAGAAGGACGAGAAGAAGGCCGGTGGCAAGGAGTACGCGGACAACCTGGACGGCTGGATCCGCGAGGCCCGCGCCATCATGAACAAGCACGACATCCCCGGCTCCTACGAGGGCATCAAGCGCAACATCATCCGCGAGTCGGCCGGTGACCCCAACGCCGTCAACGACTGGGACATCAACGCCAAGAAGGGCACCCCCTCCAAGGGCCTCCTCCAGGTGATCCAGCCCACCTTCGACCGCTACCACGTCGAAGGCACCCCCGACCAGCTGACCGACCCGGTCGCCAACATCGTCGCCGCCTGCAACTACGCCGCCGACCGCTACGGCTCCATGGACAACGTCGACTCCGCCTACTGACCAGCAACCCCTGCAGCACCACACACAGCACCACGCCACGCATGCGAACAGGAGCGGGCGGGAGGAACACCACCTCCCACCCGCTCCTTCGCATATATCCGCTCCTTCTTCTCAATGTCCGCTCGTCTGTTCTGTGGAGTATTCGGGTCATCGGGTGGGGATGCCTGAAATGCCCGCCGGTGTACCGCTGTTGGCGGGCGGAGTACACCGAACTCACGAGAAGAGGACGCACACCATGGCCGCAACCTTTCGTTTCCGTACTGCCGTTGCCGGTGTCATGACCGTCGGGCTGATCGGGGTGGGTGCTGCTACAGCGACCGCGACGACCGGCGAACCCACCGCGACTGCCGACACCTCGGTCCAGGCCGATTCCAGGGCCAGGACCAACACCGTCACTGCAGACCGGGAACATGTGAAGCAGTGGGAGGAGTTCCGGTTGCGTGGGAAGGTGACCGGGATCAAGGCGGGGACGACCGTGCACCTCCAGCAGAAGCAGCGCGGCAAGTGGAAGACGCTGCCGGGGACATCGATCGTCAACCGTTCACTGGACTACTCGATGCGCGTCAAGCTCGGCATCAAGGGCGTGAACCAGGTCCGGACGATGATCGCGGGTGAGCCCTCGAATCCGGTGACGGTGACCGTCCGCTGACGGTATGCGCGTCCGCTGACGGTACGCGCGTCGGCTGACTGTGGGCGTGCTGTACGTACCGCTGGGGCCCGAACACGGGGTAGTGCTAGATACACCCCGAGTTCGGGCCCCAGCGGTATGGGTTCGGGCTCGCGGTCCGGCGACAGTGGACACATGACAACGACGACGCACGTACAGCCCAGTCGACCCTCCCAGTCCCCCTCCTCCGCGCTTTCGGCACCGATGCCGGCGGTCTCCGGCGCCCGTGGCGGGGGACGTTTCGGGCGGGAGGTGGGGTATCTCCTCTCGGGGCTGCCGATGGGCATCGCCGCGTTCGTCTTGATGGTGACGGGCTTCGCGCTCGGTGTCTCGACGCTCGTCATCGTCCTCGGTCTGCCGGTGCTGGCCGGAACACTGTCCATGGCCCGGTATCTGGCTCGTGTCGAGGCGGACCACATAGCCGCAGTCACCGGCCGCCCTCTCCCGCACCGTCGCCGGGAACCGGCTTCGTCGGAGAAGGGGAGCGGCGGCGGACGCTGGAAGATCGTGCGTGATCCGCAGGCGTGGCGGGAGCTGGCACACGCGGTGCTCGCCTTCCCCCTCCGGGTGGTGACCTTCTCCCTCGCAGTCACCTGGCTGGTGGGTGGGCTCGGCGAGCTCACCTATGGGCTGTGGTCCTGGTCGCTACCCCGCGATGACGGGAAGGACGGCCTGATGGATCTGGCCTTCGGCATATCGGGGCGGGGTCCCGACATCGCCTTCAACACGGCGCTCGGTGTGTTCCTGCTGCTCACAACGGTGCCGGTGGTGCGGGGGCTCACGGTGGTACAGGCAAGCCTGGGACGCGTCCTGCTGCGCCGGGGCGAGCTGTGACGCGGACTTGCGGACCGGGGTCCCGGGGCTCGGGGCCTGGTCAGACGGGGCCCGGGGGAGGGAGCGGGCGCTCGAGCGGCGCGCCGGCCGAACTGCTGCCATCCTGAGGCGGCGGGCAGCTGCGACGGGCGGGCACCTTTCGCAGCGCCGGGTGTACGGCCTGCACACACCACCTCCAGCAAGTCCTGTACGCCCAGCAGGCAGCAGGCAGCAGGCAGCAGGCAGCAGGCAGCAGGCAGCAGGGCCCCGTACGCAGGAGGAGCAGGTACGCAGGCAGCGCCCGGAGGCACCGCACAGCACGCAATACCCAGCCCCGTCCGTCGGAGGATCCGCATGCTGACGACCGACTTCGTTCCCGGCACCCCCAACTGGCTCGACTTCGGCGCACCCGATGTGGACGCTGCCGTCGCCTTCTACACCAGCGTCTTCGACTGGCAGTTCCAGTCGGCGGGGCCGGAAGCCGGGGGGTACGGGTTCTTCCAGCGCGGCGGCAAGACCGTCGCCGCCGTCGGCCCGCTGATGGAGGAGGGGGCGAGCCCGGCCTGGACGACGTACTTCCACACGCAGAACGCGGACGCGACCCGTGCCCAGGTGGAGCGGGCGGGTGGCACCGTACGGACCGAGCCGATGGATGTGTTCACCGCGGGACGCCTGGCACAGTTCACGGATCCGACCGGCGCGGACTTCGCCGTGTGGCAGCCGGCGGAAACTGCGGGGCTGGAAGTGGTCATGGAGCCGGAGACGCTGTGCTGGACGGAGCTGTACACCACCGACGCGGCAGCGGCGAAGGGCTTCTACACGGCGGTGTTCTCCTGGTTCTACGAGGACATGTCGATGGGTGACGACCTGGTCTACACGGTGGTGTCGTCGCCCGGTGGCGGTACGGAGGGCGACACCGGGCAGGGCGGCATCATGCAGCTCCCGCAGGAGAACCTGAGCGCCGGGTCGACCTCGGAGTGGCATCCGTACTTCGCGACGGAGGACTGCGACGCGACGTGCACCCGGGCCACCGGCGCCGGGGCGAAGGTGCTGATCCCGCCGACGGACGCGCCCGGTGTGGGGCGTCTCGCGATGCTCCGGGACCCGGCGGGCGCGCCCTTCGCGTTGATCAAGGGAGACCCCAACATGGGGTGACGAGCGGCGGGCGGGGATTGACCCTCACACCGTGTGAGGTCGTGAAGTGGGGGAGTCATGTTCACCATCGGAGACTTCGCGACCCACGGCAGGGTGTCGGTGCGGATGCTGCGCCACTACGACGCGGTCGGGCTGCTGCGGCCCGCTCGTACGGACCCGTACACCGGCTATCGCTACTACGCGGCGGCACAGCTGTCCCGGCTGAATCGGATCATCGCGCTCAAAGAGCTCGGCTTCACGCTGGAGCAGGTGCGGGAGATCATCGACCAGCGGATCAGCGTCGAGGAGCTGCGGGGGATGCTGCGGCTGCGGCAGGTGGAGCTGCGGGCGGCGATGGAGGCCGACGCCGCACGGCTCGCACAGGTGGGGGCGCGTCTTCGGCTGATCGAGAGGGAGGGACACATGGGTTCCGAGGACGTGGTGGTCAAGCGGCTGCCGAAAGTGCGGGTGGCGGAGTTGTCGGGGGTCGCCGACCGGGCGGGACCGGAGTCGATCGGGCCGGTGATCAAGCCCCTGTACGAGGAGTTGTTCCCGCGCCTGGAGAGGGCGGGTGTGGAGCCGACGGGGCTGGGGCTGGCCTATTACGAGAAGGGGCCGGGGGACGACGAGGACAGCGTCCTGGTGCATGCGGCGGTGCAGGTGGCGCCGGAGGCCGAAGCTCCAGGGTCCGGGGGGTTCCAGGTGGTGGACCTTCCGGAGGTCGAGACGGCGGCCACGCTGGTGCACCACGGACCCATGGACGAGGTCATGCCCGCGCTGCAGACCTTGGCCACCTGGATCGAGGCCAACGGCTACCGCTCCGCCGGATATCCGCGCGAGTTGCTGCTCTCCTGCGAGGGCGGTCCGGAGCAGTGGGTGACGGAGCTCCAGGAGCCGGTGGTACGGGCAGTCGGCTGAGCCGATGGGACGGGGCGGGACGCGTTGGGTCCGGCTCGTGCTCCGGACGCTTCGGCCGAAGCCGAAGCGTCCGGAGCCTAGCGTCCGAAGCATGACACGAACCGTGCACGAGCTCGACCGAAGTGCGGATGTACGGGCCGCGCTTGCCGACCCGCACCTGGTGCCGGAGCTGCCGCCCGGGGACGAGGGGCGTGGGCGGCACACCCTGCTCAAGCCGGGCGACAGCTCGGGGCGGGGCGCGTCGGTGGCCTGGCTGCGTGCCTCGGTGTCCCGGTTCAGCTCCGGGGAGAGCCATGCGCGGCGCCGTGCGCTGGTGGAGGCCGAGTTGCGCCGCGTGGATCCGGCGGAGCTGCGGCGGGCGGTGGCGGCGGGGCCGGGGGCGGTCGGCGAGGAGGTGCGGATCCGGGTGGTGCGGACCCTCGCCGAGGCGTTGGGGCTGCCGGAGCCGCAGGCGGTGGCGGAGGCGGTCGCGGTGGTGGCCGGGGTCTACTTCGGCGGTACGGATCCGGCAGCCGACGCGGCGGTGGCCGAGTTGGTGGAGCTGCTGGCGGGGGAGGCCGGGGGAGCGGACGAGTTGGAGGTGGCCGCGAGCCGTATCTGCCTCCTTGTGCAGGCGTGTGAGGCCACGGCGGCGCTGGTACGCCACGCAACAGCTGGAGCGGCGGCTTCGGCGACGGCCGCGGCTCCCGCCCGGCCGGTGGGGGAGCTGTTGGCGGAGACGCTGCGTCGCGATCCCCCGGTGCGGGTGATGCGGCGGGTCGCGGTTCGCGGGACCCAGGTCGCGGGGCGCGAGATCGCCGAGGGGGACGTGGTGGTGCTGGACATCGTCGCGGCGAGCCGCGAGGACCGGGTGGGCCCCGGGGGAGCAGCCCGCGCGGCGGGTGGCTCGGTGCAGCTTCCGCCCGGCTCGGAGGTGCCGCTCGCCTTCGGGGCTCCACCACGGGAGTGCCCCGGTCGGGAGCACGCACTGGGGCTGGCTGCGGGCCTCTTGGAGCGGGAGCCGCGTACCGCCTTCGCGCGGTTGCACCACCGGGACGCGCCGCTGCTCCTGCCCAACGCGTGGGATCACGCGTCGGCGGCTGCTCTGGTGGCGGACGGATTCGAGGCGGTGGGCACCACGAGTCTCGGTGTTGCCGCCGCGGCCGGGCTGCCGGACGGGGCGGCTGCCACCGCCGCGACCACGGTGGCGCTGGCGCGGCAACTGGGCGATGGCGGGCTGCTGTTCACCGTGGACGCCGAGGGCGGCTTCAGCGACGACCCGGGGCGGGTGGCGGAGTTGGCTCGGCAGTTGTGGGCCGCGGGTGCGGCCGGTATCAACATCGAGGACGGGCGCGACGACGGCGCTCTCACCGCCGTCGAGCTGCATATGGCGAAGATCGCGGCGATCAAGGCGGCGGTGCCCGGGCTGTTCGTCAACGCCCGTACCGACACCTATTGGTTGGGCTGTCGGCAGGCCGAGACGGAGCGTCGGCTCGCGGCGTACCAGCAGGCGGGTGCGGATGGGGTGTTCGTACCGGGGCTGTCGGATCCGGCGGGGATCGGTGCGCTGGCCGCGCGTCTCGACGTGCCGCTCAACATCCTCTACACGCCTGCCGGGCCCACCGTGTCGGAGTTGGCCGGGCTGGGTGTGCGGCGGGTCAGTCTCGGTTCGCTGCTCTACCGCTCGGCGTTGGGTGCGGCGGTGGCGGTGGCGCGAGCCGTACGGGACGGCCGGGACCCCGCGCACTTCACCGGCGCGGCTCCCTCCTACGCCGAGGTGCAGGCGTTCGGTGCGCCTGGAGAAGGCTGAGCACGGCTTGGCGGTAGGCGGCGAAGACCCGGGGCAGTTCGGCCAGGTGGGCGCGTTCGTCGATGCCGTGCAGCCCTTCGTAGGGCACCCCGAAGCCGGCGGTCGCCGGGATTCCCTCGCCCGCCAGCAGGTTGCCGATGTTCGACGGTCCCGCGGTCTTCGGTCGTACGGCGAACCCGGCGTCGGTGGCGGCGCGCAGCAGTGCGCGGGCGGGCTGCTCGTCCTCGGTGAGGCGGAAGGGCGGCCAGTCGGCCACGGGGGTGATGTCCGTCGGTCGCGGGGCGGGCAGTTCCGCGTCCAGGCGGGCGGCGGTCTCGCGGACGAGGGTTTCGGCGTCGTGGGCGGCGAAGCCGGGGGTGGTGCGTACGTCGACGTTCACTTCGCACAGGTCGGGTGTCACGGAGAAGCCGTGGCCGCCGTGGAAGGAGGTCACGGACAGCTTCGGTGGCAGTGGGAAGTGTGGGTCGGCGTCGGCGGTGGGCAGTTGCGCCGCGTCGAGGAGGCGTACGAGGTGGGCGGCGCGGGAGATCGCACCGACCACCTTCCGGCGTGATCCGGAGTGTCCGGCGGGGGCGTGTACGGCGAGGGTGGCCCGCCACAGGCCGCGACCGCCGACCACCACCTCGGTCGCTCCGGGGTAGCCGATCATCACTCCGGCCGGGCGGGCGGCGGTGGGGTCGGCGAGGTAGGCGCGGGCGCCGCCGAAGCGGCCGGTGTGTTCGTCGACGTCCAACAGCAAGGCGAGCCCGCCGCGCAGGGTGTCGGTACGGGGCAGCAGGTCGGCGGCGAGGTGGCAGAACATGGCCGCGGCGAGCTTGGAGTCGGCGGCGCCGCGTCCCAGCAGCCAGCCGTCGGCGACGTCGCCGCAGGCAGGTGGGAAGGACCAGGCGTGCTCGTCGCCGTACGGGGCGGTGTCCAGGCAGGCGTCGAGTGTCCACCAGGGGCCCGGCCGGCCCCCGGGCAGCTCCACGAGCAGCCCTGCGGGCTTCCCGGCGTCGCTGTCGGCGGCATCGGCGGCACCTGTGCCACCTGCGCCACCTGTGCCACCGTACAGACGGCGATGGGGCAGGCCCTGGGCGGACAGCCACTCCTCCACCACGCGCAGGACAGGGCCGTAGTTGTCGAGTCCGGCCCGGCTGGGGTGTCGGATCAGCTCCTGGGCGAGCCGCACCACGGATTCCGTATGCCCCTGGGAGTCCGCAGCTGCCTCGGTGACCTGCCGATTCTCGTCGCTCATGCGCATATGGTGGCGCGGCAGCGGATCCGCCGCTCCCGATTGCCCGCAATGTATTGGAACGCTGAGTCCATAACCGTGCTACTGTGCTGCGCATGGCCCGGCCGAGACTGTTCGACGAGGAGCGGGCCCTGGACGCGGCGATGCGCGCTTTCTGGGAGAAGGGGTACGAAGCCACCTCGACCCAGGACCTGTGCGAGGCGACCGGTCTGGGGCGCAGCAGCATCTACAACACCTTCAGCAGCAAACACGACCTGTTCCAGCGGGCGTTGACCCGGTACGTCGATGCCATGACCGCGCAACAGCTGGAGATTCTGGAGGATGTCGAGCGGTCCGCGCTGGAGCGGATCGAGGCGCTGTTCGGGAGGATCATCGAGCAGGAATTCGAGCAGCGGCGTGCGGGGCGGAGCATCGGCTGTCTGTCCGTCAACACCACGGTGGAGCTGGCGACGCGGGACCCGGAGGTCGACCGGGTGCTGACCCGGGATCTACGGGTGCGGCTCGACGCGCTGCGGGCCGCGATCGAGGCGGGGCAGCGGGCCGGCGAGATCACTGCCGACCGTGAGCCGGAGGCGCTCGCCCGGTTTGTGAACGCCGTCATCGGCGGTATGCGGGTCTCCGCGCAGGGTGGTGCGGACCGCCCGGCGCTGAAGGGGATCGCCGCCACGGCGGTGAGCGCGCTTCGGCGCTGACACCGACAGCCGCGGGGGTGCGTGCTCCTGCGGCTCTTTGCTGGGCAAGTTTTGTACTGATCCATCCATAACGGATCCATCCATCACAACCGGTGGGCGCACCATCGGACGTACTCGGGGAGCACGGATGCCACTGACCGTCTATCTCATGGCCGCGGGGATCTTCTCCATGGTCACCAGCGAGTTCCTGGTGGCGGGGCTGATGCCGCAGATCGGGGACGGGCTGGACGTCACCGTTTCACAGGTCGGCTACCTGGTCACCGCGTTCGCCGCCGCGATGACCGTCGGCGGGCCGTTCCTCGCCGCCGGGGTGCTTCGACTGCGGCCCAAGCAGGCGCTGCTGCTGCTGTTCGGGATCTTCCTGATCGGCAATGTCCTGGCCGCCACCGCCTCCAGCTACGCGGTGATGCTCGTCGCACGGGTCGTCGCCGGGACCGCCTCCGCCGCGTTCCTGGGCACGTCGATCTCCCTCAGCGTGCGGCTGGTCCGGCCGGAACTGGCCGGGCGTGCCGTGTCCGTGGCGCTCAACGGTCTGATGCTCGGCACGCTTCTGGGACTGCCGCTGTCCACCTTCATCGGCGAACGGTACGGCTGGCGCGCCGCGTTCTGGGCCGTCACCGTGATGACCCTGCTGGCCGCCGCGGCCACGCTGGTATGGGCGCCGAACATCGAACGGCAGGGCAGCGGGAGCGGCGCGGGCGGCGGTCTGCGCCGGGAACTGGGCGTCTTCCGCAATCCGAAGCTGTGGCTGGTGCTGGCCACCAGCACCCTGGTGATCGGGGCGACATTCTCGGCGTTCAGCTACTTCAACCCGATCCTGACCGAGATCTCCGGCTTCTCGACCGGCAGCGTGCCGCTGCTGCTCGTGGCGTACGGTGCCGCCAACCTGATCGGCAATGCGATCGTCGGCCGCCTCGCCGACCGGCACACCCTCGCGGTCCTGCTGACCGGGCTGATCAGCCTCGGGATCTTCCTCGCCGCCTTCGCCCTGCTGGCCGAGGCACCCGTCGGCGCCGTCGTCTGCATGCTGGCCATCGGACTGGTCGGCGTCACCATGAACCCGGCCATGGCCGCTCGCGTCCAGCGTGCGGGCAACACCGGTCCGCTGGTCAACACCGTCCACTCGTCCTTCATCACGCTCGGCATCATCATCGGCTCCGCGCTCGGTGGCCTCGCCATCCCGCACTTCGGGCTGGTCTCCCCGGTGTGGATCGGGGTGGGCATGGCCGCGCTGGGCGTCGTCAGCCTGCTACCGGACCTGCGGAGCGGTCGCCGCCCGGTGCGGCAGCCGGTCCCCGACCGGCCGGCAGGCAGCGCCCCGGTCGCGGCGGTCGCGGAGGTCGCGGAGGCGGGCGAGGGAGCGGGCGAGGAGACGAGCCGCTCCGCGGCGAGGGTCGGCTGAGCCCGGGGGCGGCCGGGGCGGAGCCTTGCCGACCGGCCGCGCCCGGGTCGCGTCGACCGGCCGTGCCCGGAGCCGTGTGGCAGCCCCCGGCACGACCGGGGACTGCCACGCGGTGCTCAGCTCATACGAGTGAACCGGGGCCGCCCGCGGGAGCGGGGGCCGGACTGGGCTCCGGGCTCCCGGGGTGCGGCGGCTCGGGAGAGGTGCCCTTGCCGACTGCGGCCTCGGTCTCCGTCGGCGCGTTCAGCTCGCTCAGCATCTGCTTGCTGAAGCCGAAGAAGTAGGTCGCCACGAAGCCGACCAGATATCCGGCGGCCAGCCCCAGGCCGTAGATCGCGGCGATGGCACCCAGCCCTTGGTCGCCCTTGAGCAGGGGGAAGAGCGCCCAGCCGGAGGGGCCGATGGCGGTGGAGCCGACCGAGGTGCCCAGTTGGTAGAAGAGGCCCACGACCCCGCCGCCGAAGGCACCGCCCACACACGCCGTGATGAAGGGGCGGCCCAACGGCAGTGAGACGCCGTAGATCAGCGGTTCGCCCACGCCGAGGAAGCCGGCGGGGAGCGCGGAGCGGATGGTCTTGCGGATCGAGGTGTTGCGGCGCAGCCGCAGGTAGATGGCGACCGCCGCGCCGACCTGGCCGGCGCCGGCCATCGCGAGGATGGGCAGCAGCACGGTGTAGCCGCTCTGCTCGATCAGTGTGGTGTGGATGGGGATGAGGGCCTGGTGCAGTCCCAGCATCACCAGGGGCAGGAAGAGTCCGCCCAGTACGAATCCGGCCGCTGCTCCGCCGTGCTGGAGCAGCCAGTCGGCGAGGTGTCCGATGCCGGTGGCGATCTCGCCGCACACGTACATCAGTCCGAACAGCGTGACCAGTCCGGCGACCAGCACCGTCACGGTGGGCGTGACGAGTACGTCGACGGCGGACGGTACGAGGCGGCGGCAGGCCTTCTCCACGTAGACCGCCAGCAGCGCGGCGAACAGTGCGCCCAGCACACCGCCCTGCCCGGGGGCCAGCTTCTGACCGAACGCCGAGACGTCCGCGACCCCGGGGAAGACGATGACGGCTGCCGCGGCGCCGCCCAGTACCGGGGTGCCGCCGAACTCCTTGGCGGTGTTCAGCCCGACGAAGACCGCGATCAGCGACATGAAGCCGCTCGCGATCGCCGCCAGCGCGGGGGTGAGCGACGGGAGCCAGCCCGCGTTGGTGAACAGGCCGTTGATGCCCGCGACGATGCCGCAGCCGATCAGTGCGGGGATGAGCGGTACGAAGATGTTGGCGACACGGCGCAGCATCAGCTTCACCGGTGTCGCGTTCCTCTCCTTGCGGGCGGCGCGGATCGCCGCGCCCTCGGCCGCCAGCTCGTCGGCCGTCCTGGGCGCTCCGGCG
Source organism: Streptomyces sp. B15 (assembly GCF_018070605.1). NCBI lineage: Bacteria > Bacillati > Actinomycetota > Actinomycetes > Kitasatosporales > Streptomycetaceae > Streptomyces > Streptomyces sp. B15. The sequence continues at coordinate 110,473 of NZ_JAGPXJ010000003.1, read as the reverse complement.
GGGTCACCGGCGGTCTGCCCGACGGCGACCTGGGCTGTGGCCCGGTCCCGTGCCGCCTCGGCCTCCGCCTCGACCAGCGCCTCGAACTCGGGTGTGATCCGGGCGACTTTGCCCGGCCCGAGCACGATCTGGTACGTGTCGTCCTCCACCACGCCCAGCACACCGGGAAGAGCCTTGAGGGGCTCGTCCTGGACGCGGGAGCGGTCGGCGAGGCCGAGCCGCATCCGCGTCATGCAGTGGCTGACGGAGGTGACGTTCGCGGCGCCCCCCACCAGGGGGAGGATCGCCTCGGCGAGCTGTCTGTCGGAGTTGCCCTCAGGCTTTGCCTTGGTGCTGTCTGTGCTCATGGTGCGGTCGCTCTTCTTTGAGTGGTGCCATGGTGCGGTTGCTGTGGGGGTGGGTGGTGCTGCTGTGCCTACGCGACCCCGCCGGGTGTGCCACCGGGCGTACCGCCGGGTGCGCTGCTGGGTGTGTCGATGGCGGACCGCAGCGCCGCGCGCAGATGGCCGTGCGAGTCGGCGAGCAGCCGCTGCGCCGTCGGGCCGTCGACTCCGCCGAGGACGGTGAGGATCGCCGCCTTGACCTCGCCGTCGGTGGCCGCCAGTGCCGCCTCGATCTCCTCGTCCGGCGCGCCGGTCGCCAGCGAGACGATGCGCCGTGAGCGGGCCCGCAGCTTCTCGTTCGAGGCGCGCAGGTCCACCATCAGATTCCCGTAGGTCTTGCCGAGCCGGATCATGGTGATGGTGGAGAGCATGTTGAGTACGAGCTTCTGCGCCGTACCGGCCTTGAGCCGGGTGGAGCCGGTCAGCAGCTCGGGTCCGACGACGACCTCGATGCCGTGTTCGGCGGCGGCGGCGAGTGCCGATCCCTCGTTGCAGGCCAGTCCCACCGTGAGCGCCCCGCGGGAGCGCGCGTACTCGACGGCGCCGACGGCGAAGGGCGTACGGCCGGACGCGGAGATGCCGACCACCGTGTCGTCAGCCCCCAGGCCGAGCGCGGCCAGGTCGGCCGCAGCGGCCTCGGCACGGTCCTCGGCGCCCTCGACCGAGTTCACCATCGCGCCGGGGCCGCCCGCGATCACCCCGGTGACCTGGCCGGGAGCCGTGTTGAAGGTGGGTGGGCACTCGCTGGCGTCCAGCACCCCCATCCGCCCGGCCGTGCCCGCCCCGGCGTAGAGGAGCCGGCCGCCGCGCGCCATCCGCTCCGCGATGGCGTCGATCGCCGCCGCGATCTCGGGCAGCCGGGCGGCGACGGCGCCGGGGACGGTGCTGTCCTCGCCGTTCATGATCTTCGCGATGTCGAGCGTGGGCAGCTGGTCGATCTCGGCCAGCTCGCTGCGGAACGCCTCGGTGGTGAGCGTGTCCAACTGCTGGCGCAGCTGGTCATGGCCGGAACCGTGCGGCTGCGCGGTACCGGTCTGCGCGGTGCCGGCCTTGGCGGTACGGGCCTGCGCGGTACCGGGCTGTGAGGTGGTGGGCTGTGAGGTGGCGGGCTGTGAGGTGGTCATGGGAAGAGCGCTTTCTGTGGCTCAGGGCGGCGGGATCCGGTGGGCCGTGACGCGGCACGTGCGGCCGGTGTGGCGTCACGGCGCGCTCGGCGGGGCCTTCGGCGGATGCGTCGCCGTCGGCGAGGGGACGTCGCGACGGGCGCGCCGTGGCCGGGGGCCGACCGGTCGGGTGGCCGGTCGGCCGGGGGCTCAGCGGGTGCGCGGCCTGGGGGAGTGGCGGTGCGCCAGCGCTTCGTAGGAGGCGGACAGCGCGGGCGCCGCCGTCTCGTACGTGCGCTGGGCCACCCCTATGAACAGGCAGTCCACCACGAGGAGCTGGCTCGTCCTGCTGGACATCGCCGCCGGTCGCAGCTCGCTCTCGCGTGCCGTGGAGGTCGTCAGTACGTGGTCGGCGTACTGGGCGACCTCGCCGTCCGGGCGGCCGGTGATCGCGATGGTCGTCGCACCCTGGTCGAAGGCGACCCGGAGCGGTTCTATGACGTCCACCGTCCGCCCCGAATGGGTGATGGCGAGCGCGACATCGCCCGCCCGCAGCTGGACGGCGTTGGTGACGGCCAGGTGGGGGTCCACATGGCTGTGCGCCACCATGCCGATGCGCAGCAGCTTCTGCGCCAGGTCCTGGCTGACGAGCCCCGAGGCGCCGACGCCGTACACATCGATGCGCCGGGCCGACGCCATCGCGGCGACAGCCGCCTCGACCTGCGCGACGTCGAGCCCGGCCGCGGTGTCCGCGAGGGTCTGCTGCTCGTCGGCGGCCAGTTTGGCCACGACGTCGGCAATGGGGTCGTCGACGACGATGTCGGCCGTCACCGCGGGGGCCGCACCCGACTCCTGCTGTGCGGCGAGCCCCGCGAGCGCGAGCCTCAGGTCGCGGTAGCCGGGATAGCCGAGGAGCCGGGAGGTGCGCACCACGGTGGCCTCACTGGTGCCCGTGCGCTCGGCGAGCCCCGTGACGGTGAGTTGGGCGCAGCCCGCCGGGTCGCCGGCGACGGCTTCGGCGACGCGTTGCATCGAACGGGTCATCGACGGCGCCATGGTGCGGACCTTGGCCGCGAGTGCGGTGGGCCCCGGGCGGTTGGCGGTCCGGGAGGCGGGGGTGCTGTCGCCGGTCTCGCCCGCTGAGCGGGGGGCCGGGGGCTGGGCGCCCGGCCCTGGCGTCCGACGACCCGGACGGAAGGCGAAATTTTCCTTCAGGTCACTGCTCACAGCTGAAAGATATTTTCGTATCGGTTACCCGTCAATGCCCGCCGCGGCGCGCCGGTCCGCGAGTCCGGCCCCGAGTCCGCGAGCCGAGTCCCGAATCCGCGCGCCGGTCCACCGGGTCGGCGAGTCGGTGTCCGCCGGTGTCCGCCGGTGTGAGCTGTGAGCCGGCCGGGAGCGCAGTGGTGCAATGGAGGTATGGCACCGAAGGAATCCGCATCCGACCCGGGTCCCGGCGACGAGGACCGTCAGGACGCCTTGGAGCGGGCGCTGCACGCGGCCCGCGCCCTGATCCTCGCTGATCTGGAGGCCAGCGACGTCGCGCAGGCCGACATCGTCTCGCTGGTCGAGGAGGCGGTCACCCACCGGCGCTGGTGGGTCGGGCAGTGGCCGGAGGGGGTGGCATTCGTCGACGGCCTGGTGGCGCAGGACGTGCAGGACTCGCTGCTGGAGCGGTACGGACGCTGGCCCGTCTGCCCCGTGTGCGTCGGCTCCGATCCGCACGCGCTCGATGTCGAACCCGAGCTCGGTGTCGAGCCGCACTGGGTGTGCGGCAAGACCTCCACGGTGGTGGCCCGGGTCGGCTATCTGAGCGGCAAGCTGTGAGCGCGGGGCACCGGGCGGAGCCCTCCAGGTGACCGTCTACATCGATCCGCCGATCTGGCCGGGGCACGGCCGCCTGTGGTCGCACCTGGTGAGCGATGTCTCGTACGAGGAACTCCACGCGTTCGCGGCGGGCATCGGGTGCCCGCCGCGGGCCTTCGACGGGGACCACTACGACGTGCCCTCGACGCTGTACGACACCGCGGTGGAGGCCGGAGCGGTCCCGGTCGGCTCCAAGGAACTGCTCGGCCACCTGACGAACGCGGGCCTGCGCCGCCGCAAGCGCTGACCGCGTCAGCCCCTGGGGCGGCGCAGGCCCGCCCCGGCACCGCCGGTCACGTCCGTCGCGGTGGGCGACGTCGCGGCAGGCCCCGTCACGGTGGACGCCGTCGCGGCGGGAACAGAGCGCAGCCCCGGCCCGGCGGACGCGGTGACGAGCCGGGAGCGGGCGTGCACCCGGGAGGAGACGGCCGTCGTCAGCACGGCGGCCGCCGCCATGGCAGCGCCGACCCAGGCGACCGCCGCGTACCCCCACCCGGCGGAGATGGCCAGGCCGCCCACCCAGGGGCCCACCGTGTTGCCGATGTTGAACGAGGCCGTGGCCGTCGCCCCCGCCAGGGTCGGGGCCGCGTCGGCGGCGTTGAACATCCGGGCGTTCAGCGCGGGGCCGGTGGTGAAGGCCGTGACGCCGAGCATCAGGGCCAGCGCGATCGCCGCCCAGCGGTACTCGGCCAGCAGTGCCAGCGCGGTGAGCACGGCTGTCGAAGCGCTGATGCCGCCGTACATCGTGCCGAACAGATGCGCGTCCGCGATGCGGCCGCCGATCACCGTGCCGATCAGCCCGCCGAGCCCGAACAGGGCCAGCACGCTGGGCACCCAGCTCTCGGGCAGCCCGGCCACCTCGGTGAGCAGCGGCGCGAGGTAGGAGAAGAGCGCGAAGACGGCACCCGCGTTCAGCGCGATGGTCACCAGCGCGAGCCACACCTGCTTGTCGCGGTAGATCCGCAGCTCCCGCCGGAGGTCGGGGGCGTGGGCACCCGTCGGCACGGGGGTGTCCGGCACCGACGCCAGTACGCCGGCCACCGCGAGGGCCGCCAGCGCCGCGATCGCCCAGAACGCCGCGCGCCACCCGGCCTGCTGGCCCAGGAACGACCCCGCCGGCACCCCCGCGACATTGGCGACACCGAGCCCGCCCACCATGATCGCCATGGCGCGGGCCCGCGCGTTCTCCGGCACCAGTGAGACGGCGACGGCCGAGCCCACCGCCCAGAACCCGGCGCACGCCAGCGCGCTGACGATCCGCGAGACGAACAGCACCTGGTACGTGGGCGCCAGCGCCCCTACGACGTGCCCCAGCACGAACGCGGCCAGCAGCGCGATCAGCGTCGTACGGCGCGGCAACTTCAGCGTCGCCGCGGCCAGTACGGGCGCCCCCACCACCATGCCCACGGCGAACGCCGAGACCAGCAGCCCGGCCTGGGGGATCGACACCCCCAGATCCCGTGCCAGCGGCTGCAGGATGCCCGAGAGCATGAACTCGGAGGTCCCCAGCGCGAAGACGGACAGCCCCAGCACATACACGGCGACCGGAATCCGTCCGCCGACCGCTTCGCCCCGTGCGAGATCCCCAGCCATGTCTGCCGCAACCGGCTGTCCGCGCCCGGGTATTCCCACCGGGTCCGACCGGTCACCGAGTCGCACTGCCCGAGCACTTCGTCACAGCTACGGCTGAGCCTGCAGCAGCCGCAGTTCCGTGGTCAGGTTGTGGCGGGCCGCGGGCTCCCAGTGGGTGCGGGCGTACGGGGTGCGGTAGAGGTGCGGCAGGCCGAGGAGTTGGTGGAGGACGCTGCTGCGGCCCTCGCGGAAGGCGGCGTCGGGGACGAAGGCGTACTCCTGGCGGATCTCGGCGGCGTAGTGCGCGTACTGCTCGGGGGTGCCCGCCAGGACGGCGAGGTCGGCGTCGCAGAGCAGTTCGCCGTCGAGGTCGCCGGGGGCGGGGTCGTGGCTGACGGTCAGCCGGACCAGGCGTGCCACCTCGGCGGTGCGCGCCTGCGCCACCCCCGCCTCGGGCAGCGCGCGTTCGGCGAGGCGGGCGCTGCGCTCCTCGTTCTCGCTGCGGTCGGGGCGGTAGACGGCGTCGTGGAACCAGGCGGCGAGTCGCACGGCGTCCAGGTCGGCGACCAAGTCGGGGCCCGGGGCGGTGCCGGACGCGGCGCCGACTGTAGTGCCGGACGCGGCGCCGACTGCAGTGCCGGACGTGGCACCGGATGCGGCGCCGGATGCGGTGCTTTCGGCGGCGGGTGCTTGCCCGCCCGGCTCGCCGGGGGCGAGGTGCGCGGCCAGTTCGTCGAGGCGGTCGAGAACGGTCCGCAGGTGGGCGGTGGAGTGGTAGCGGCGGTGGGGTTCGGCCCAGCGGCCGAGGAGATCTTCCCCGTACGGGGTCGGATCGGGTCCTTCGGCGCCGTCACGGGCGCTGATCAGCAGCGCGTTCCAGCGTTCGAGCAGGGCCCGGTGCGTCGCCTCGGCCGCCCGGCCCGCCTCACTCGTCGCCCCGTCCGCCGGTCGGCCGTCGGACGGGGGCTGTGTTGTCGACATCGGGCAATTGTCGTCCGACGGGAGCGCCGTCTTCCAGCGCTCCCCGCCGTGTGGCACTCTGTTGCGCATGTCTAGACCAATTCTCGAGGTGGTGGCGCTCAGCGCGGAGGACGCGGCTGCCGCACAGGCCGGAGGAGCGGACCGCCTTGAGGTGGTCACCGATATGGCCGCCGACGGGCTCACCCCTTCCTCGGAGACCTTCGCCGCCGTCCGGGACGCCGTCGACATCCCCCTTCGGGTGATGCTGCGGCTCGCCGACGGCTTCAGCGCCGGGGGAGACGCCGGGATCGAGCAGTTGTGCGCACGCGGGGCCGCACTGCGGGCGGCCGGCGCCGAGGAGTTCGTCCTCGGCTTCCTCGACGAGGCCGGACAGGCGGACCTGCCCGCGATCGAGGCCGTCACCGCCGCCGTCCCGGGGTGCCGCTGGACGTTCCACCGCGCCCTCGACCGGGCCGCCGACCGGGACGCTCTCCGCAAGCAGCTCGCGGAGCTGCCCGGCCTGGACACCTACCTCACCGCGGGCTCGCCGGACGGGGTGGGCGCGGGCTTCGCCACGCTGCTCACCGAGGCCACCCGTACCGCGGCCCGCGAACCCGGCTACGCCCCCCGGCTGCTGGTCGGCGGCGGTCTGTCCCTCGACCACGTACCGGGGCTGCTCCGCGCGGGCATCGATGCCTTCCACATCGGCAGCGCGGCCCGCCCTCAGGGCTGGAGCGCCCCGGTCGAACCGGCGGCGGTGCGCACGTGGCGCCGGGCCCTGGACGGGGACTGAGCCGGCCCCGCTCAGCGGGCCCCGGCCTGCGAACCCCGCACCGCCGAAGGCAACCGCACGTGCCGCGCCCGGACGACGACCCCGCGCGGGCCGTCGCCACCGGGCGTACCGTCGCCACCGCCGGTCCCGTTCCGCCCGCGCAGCACCGCCGTAGCGCCGGCCAGGGACAGCGCGGCGACCGTCGCGCCGAACAGGGCGGTGGCGGTGTTGAGCGAGGTGACGTCGCTGAGCGCGCCCGCGGCCACCGGGAGGGCGCCGGCCAGCAGGTAGCCGCCCGCGGTCAGGGCCGCGTTGGCCTCGGCGAGGCGCCCGGCGGGGACGTTGGAGCTGAGCATGGTCAGGGCACCGAGCTGGGTCAGGCCCTGGCCGAGCCCGGCGAGCACGGCCGAGGTGACGAGCGCGGTGACCGAGGTGGTGCGGACCGCGAGCACGAGCGTGACCATGCTCGCCACGGTCAGTGCGGCGCCCGTCAGCAGGTCGGTCCTCACCCGCAGTCCCCGTGCGGCGAACTGGATCGCCGTCGCGGCGGCGAACAGGACGAAGATGGTCGCGCCGGAGAGTATCCGGCTGCTGGTGTGCAGCAGGTCGGCGAGCAGGGTGGGGCCCAGGGACAGCACGAATCCGGTGGCCGCGATGGCGGGGGCGAAGACGGCGAGGCCGAGCAGGAGCTGACGCCGGTTGGCGCGCGGCGCTGACGGGATGCGTATCCAGCGCTGCGGGGCGGCGGGGGCGGCTCCGGGTGCCCGGCGCGGCAGCGGCATCCGCAGGACGACCACGAGCGCGGCCAGCAGCAGCCCGAGCTGGAGCAGGAAGACGGTCACCGAGGGCCCCGGCGCCAGCTCGGACAGCAGGCCCGCCAGCAGCGGCCCGACGGCGGCGCCGCCGACCATCGAGGACGAGGCGATGAGCCCGGCGGTTCGCTTCTGCGTACGGTCCGCGAGGTCGGAGACCGCTGCCATTCCGGCGGAGAGGAAGGCGCCGACCGCGATACCGCTCAGCAGTCGGGCGGCGAGGAGCACGGGCACCGAGTGCGCGGTCGCGAACATCGCGGAGGCGAGCAGGCCGAGTGCCAGTCCGGGCAGCAGTACCGGCTTGCGGCCGAAGCGGTCGGAGAGGGTGCCCGCGATGGTGAGGGTGCCGAGGAGTCCGGCGATGTAGAAGGCGTAGATCGCCGTCAGGGTGGCGGCGGAGAAGCCGATCCGGTCCTGCCACAGGACGTAGAGCGGCGCGGGTTCGTTGGACAGCGCGAGTACGGCGACGACGGGCCAGGCGGCCAGCCACATCCAGCGCGGGGAGGGCGTGGGCATACGGGAGCTCCTGGGCAGGGGAGGGCACGAAGGGTGTACGAGTGGACTCGTACAAGTAGTACGAGAGAATTCGTACCAGTGGTGAGTAGTACGATGCAACTCGTACTACTCCCGTTCGCGTCGTACCGCACCGCGAGTGCGGCTCCGGCGCCCGCCCGCCGTCGAAGGAGGCCACCTGATGAGTGACGCGGCCCTCACCCGGGACTTCCGCATCCCGCCGCCCCCACCCGGTGCACAGCTGCCCGAGCCGCTGCCCGAGCCCGCGCGGGACGAGATCCGGCTGGAGGCGGTGATGGCGGCGCTCAGCGATCCGCTGCGGATCGGCGTGGTGCGCAAGCTCCTGCTGGAGGCGGTCGACTTCGACCACACCTGCACCTGGTTCGAGCTGGACCGCCCCAAGTCCTCGCTCACCCACCACTTCCGCACCCTGCGCGAGGCCGGCCTCGTCCGGCAGCGCCAGTACGGCCCCTCCCGCCGCAACCAGGTCCGCATCGAGGATCTGGAAGCCCGCTTCCCCGGCCTTCTCGCGCTGATCGCCGACTGGACCCCGGCCTGCGAGTAGACCCGGCGCCGTTGACAGCCTCAACGGCCCCCTCTAGCTTGCTGCTTGCCGTTTGAATCGTTTCACGCACAGTTTCCCGCACAGTTTCACGACCCGCTTCACGGACCGTTTCACGAGGTGTTCCGTCGCCGCCGCCCGCCACCGAAGGAAGCGCATGCCCTCCTCGTCCCGCCACCCCGCCGTGGCCGCCCTCCTCGACCGCGCCCACACCCTCGGCGCCGACCCGCGCAACACCAACTACGCGGGCGGCAACGCCTCGGCCAAGGGCAGCGCCACCGACCCGGTCACCGGACAGCCCGCCGAGCTGATGTGGGTCAAGGGATCGGGCGGCGACCTGGGCACCCTGACCGAGGACGGGCTGGCCGTCCTCCGCCTGGACCGGCTGCGCGCGCTCACCGCCACCTACCCCGGAGTCGAGCGCGAGGACGAGATGGTCGGCGCGTTCGACTACTGCCTGCACGGCAAGGGCGGCGCGGCGCCGTCCATCGACACCGCCATGCACGGCCTGCTGGACGCGGCACACGTCGACCATCTGCACCCCGACTCCGGGATCGCCCTCGCCTGCGCGGCCGACGGCGAGAAGCTGACCGGCGAGTGCTTCGGCGACACCGTCGTCTGGGTGCCCTGGCGGCGCCCCGGATTCCAGCTCGGGCTCGACATCGCCGCCGTCAAGGACGCCAACCCGCAGGCGGTCGGCGTCGTGCTCGGCGGCCACGGCATCACCGCCTGGGGCGACACCTCCGAGGAGTGCGAGCGCAACTCCCTGTGGATGATCCGGACGGCGGAGGAGTTCCTGGCCCGGCGCGGCACGCCGGAACCCTTCGGACCGCTCCTCGGCGACGGCTACCGGCCGCTGCCCGAGGCCGAACGCCGGGAGCGCGCCGCCGCGTTGGCGCCCGTACTGCGCGGGCTCGCCTCCACCGACCTGCGCCAGGTCGGCCACTTCACCGACACCGAGCCCGTGCTCGACTTCCTCTCCCGCGCCGAGCACCCCAGGCTCGCCGCGCTCGGCACCTCCTGCCCGGACCACTTCCTGCGCACCAAGGTCCGCCCCCTCGTCCTCGACCTGCCCGCCACCGCCCCCCTCGACGAGGTGATCGACCGGCTGCGCGAGCTGCACGCCGCCTACCGCGAGGAGTACGCCGCCTACTACACCCGGCACGCCACCGCCGACACGCCCCCGATGCGCGGCGCCGACCCCGCCATCGTCCTCGTGCCCGGCGTCGGCATGTTCTCCTTCGGCAAGGACAAGCAGACGGCCCGCGTGGCGGGCGAGTTCTATCTGAACGCCGTCAACGTGATGCGGGGCGCCGAAGCCGTCTCGACGTACGCGCCCATCGAGGAGTCCGAGAAGTTCCGCATCGAGTACTGGGCGCTGGAGGAGGCCAAGCTGCGGCGCATGCCGCCGCCCAAGCCGCTGGCCGGGCGGATCGCGCTGGTGACCGGGGCCGCCTCCGGTATCGGCAAGGCCATCGCCCGGCGGCTGTCGGCGGAGGGCGCCTGCGTGGTGGTCGCGGACCGCGCCGGGCCCGAGGCGGCAGCCGTCGCCGACGAGTTGGGCGGGCCGGACAAGGCCGTCCCCGTCACCGTCGACGTCACCGACGAGCGGCAGATCGAGGCCGCCTTCGCCGCGGCGGCACTCGCCTTCGGCGGCGCCGACCTCGTCGTCAACAACGCGGGCATCTCCCGCTCCAAGCCCTTGCTGGAGACCACGGCCGCCGACTGGGACCTCCAGCACGACATCATGGCCCGCGGCTCCTTCCTCGTCTCCCGCGAGGCCGCGCGGCTCATGCGGGCGCAGGAACTGGGCGGCGACATCGTCTACATCGCCTCCAAGAACGCGGTCTTCGCCGGCCCCCACAACATCGCCTACTCCGCCACCAAGGCGGACCAGGCGCACCAGGTCCGCCTGCTCGCCGCCGAACTGGGCGAACACGGCATCCGCGTCAACGGCGTCAACCCGGACGGCGTCGTCCGCGGCTCCGGCATCTTCGCCGGCGGCTGGGGCGCCCAACGCGCCGCCGTCTACGGCGTGGAGGAGGAGAAACTGGGCGAGTTCTACGCCCAGCGCACCCTGCTCAAGCGCGAGGTCCTGCCCGAACATGTCGCCGCCGCCGTCTTCGCCCTCACGGGCGGCGACCTGACCCATACGACCGGTCTGCACGTGCCGGTGGACGCGGGCGTCGCCGCGGCGTTCCTTCGCTGACGGCCCGGGGCCGGGCCCCGGCGAAGGGGCAAGGCCCCGCGCGCGTCAGAGGGCCCCGACGAACGAGAGGACGATCATCCCGACGACGAAGGTGGCGAAGGCCAGCCGCGTCCGACCGCGCCGCCCCAGCTCGAACATGACGCCCGCCAATGCCGTGGCGGCCACGGTGACGGCGATGACGAGAGCCGACTGGTGCTCCGTCGCCCCCTTGACCGTCTGACCGATCCCCCCGACCAGATACACCACCGCGACCAGCATGGTGACCGTCCGGGCGTTGCGCGGGGTGTTCCTCTGCTGCCGGAGGAAAGCCCTCCGATCGGCCGGGGAGGAGGTCCGCATCCGCAGCATGTCCTGCTGGAGCCGCTCGTAGTCGTTGCTGCCCGGGGCGCTCATGCCCGGCACGATAGCGGCATGCGCCGCTGCGTAGCACGGTCGGTCCCAGTCGCGCCCACCGCCTCTACGAACCCCTCACCCTTGATCAGCCCGCGCCCCGCCCGTTCGCACGTTGTTCGGACGGCCCCGGTGCCGGGCAGGCAGTCTCTAGGCTGGAACGAGAGGTCGGCTGAGAGGGGTGGGTGCGGTGGGCGGGAGTTGTGAGACCGAGCCGGTGGCGTTCGGACAGCGGGTCCGCGTGCTGCGGGTGCGGCGCGGGATGAGCCGGGAGGTGCTGGCCGGGCTGCTGGGGCGGTCCACGAGCTGGGTGAAGCAGATCGAAGGCGGGCGGCTGCAGATGCCCAAGCTGCCCGTGGTGCTGCGTATCGCCGAAGTGCTGCGCGTGGGTGACCTGGCCGAGCTGACCGGTGAGGGCACCGTGCCCACAGCCTTGTTCACCGGCCCGGGGCACCGCCGCCTGCCCGAGGTGCGGGCAGCCATCGACGCCTTCCCCTTCAGCGCGCGGAGCCGCGAGGCCCCCGGTGTGGCGTACTTGCGCGAGGGCCTGGCCCGGGCGTGGGCGGCACGACACGCGGCTCCGCACCACCGCGACGTGCTCGGCGCGCTGCTCCCGGGGCTGATCGAGGACGCCCAACTCGCCGTGCTCCAGGCGGACACCGCTCCCCAGCGCCGCGCCGCGCAATCGGTGCTGGCCGAGACGTACGCCCTCAGCCAGTTCTTCCTCGCCTACCAGCCCGACTCCGCGCTGTTGTGGCGTGCCGTGGAGCGCGGCATGGTGGCGGCACAGGAGTCCGAGGACCCGCATGCGATCGGGGTCGCCGCGTGGCTGGCGACGCAGGCCCACCGGGACAGCGGGCACGCCCACTTCGACGCCGCGGACGCGGTCACCCACGCCACGCTGCGGCACTTGGGGCCGCTGCTGCCCGACGCGGACGACGACGTACGCGCCATCGCCGGTGCTCTCCGCTTCGAGGCCGGATACACGGCTGCGCGCCGCGGCGAGACCGGCACCGCCTGGCACCACTGGGACACGGCCCACGCCGTGGCCCGGCGACTTCCCGCCGACTACTTCCACCCGGTGACGTCCTTCTCCCGTGCCGTCATGGGCGCCCATGCCGTGACCGTCGCGGTCGAACTGCACATGGGCGGGGAGAGCGCGCGCCAGGCGCACGCCGCCGACACTCTCGGCCTGCCGTCCCGGCCCCGTCAGGCCCGCCATCACGTCGAACGCGCCCGCGCCTACCAACTCGACGGCCGCCTCGACGAATCCCTCACCGCCCTGACCCAGGCCTACGACGCCGCCCCGGAGACCGTCCGCTACAACGGCTACGCCCGGCGCATCCTCCTGGAGGAGACCGCTGCCAAGAGCCCGACCCGCCGCCGCCGTGCCGGTGAGCTCGCCACCCGGGTAGGAGTCCTGACCGCCTGAGCGGACGAACCAGGCGGTGCCAGGGGGCACAAACTGTGCCCTTTCCCGCAGCGTGCCCCTTCTACGGTCCCGCTATGGACAAGCACGAAGACATGCGGCTGCTGCCGTGGGTGAGTGACGTGGGTAAGCCGTGCTATCTGTCCGGGGCCCCGAAGGGGTGGTGGCGACGTTCGCGGACCGGGCGGAGGAGCGCCAACTGGCCGCCGCGCACAAGGCCCTCTCGGAGGCGCACTCCGTGCTGGGGGAGCCCGCGGCAGGCGCCCTCGCGCTGCGGCTGGCGCTCGCGAGGGTGCTGCCCGCCCTCGCGCACGCGCTGCGGATCGCGGAGAGCCGGGGCTAGGTGGCGCTCCCGGCGGAGGCCGCCCGGGCGGTGGGCACCATGGGGGCGGCCGTCAGGATCCGAGTTCGCCCGGGTTCGCGTTGGCGCCGCACAACACCACGACCACCCGCTCACCGGCGGAGGGCGCATAGGGGGCGCTCTCCCGGCGAGCCGTGCTGTCGCCGGTGCCCGGTGCCGGCTCGACGGCGGCGACCGCGGTGGCCGCCGCGTTCTCCACCGCGAGCCGGTAGCGCTCCCACAGCTCCCGCCGTGCCGAGAGGACGGCCTCGTCCTTCACCAGTACCGACCGCACGTTCCGGTTGCCCGCCGCCGCCAGGGCCATCGGGGAGGCCCGCCGGGCGCCCAACGCGTCGGCGGCCACGGAGTCGACCGGTACGTCGACCACGCGCCCGGCCTCCAGCGCCGCGTTCAGCGCGCGGCAGCGCTCCGGCTCGACGGCCACCACCCGGATCCCGTGATGCTGTGCGGCTGCGGCGACTCCCGCGAACAGTCCGCCGCCCCCCACCGACACCACCACGGTGTCGACCAGCGGCACCTGCGACCGGATCTCCTCCACCAACGTCCCGGCCCCGGCCGCGATGAGCGGGTGGTCGTACGCGTGCGAGGCCAACGCCCCGGTGTCGGCCGCGAACGCCTCGCACGCCGTGGCGGCCTCCGCGTACTCCGTACCGACCAGCCGCACCTCCGCCCCGTACGAGTGCAGCCGGTCGCCCTTCGTCTGGGGTGCGGTCTCCGGCAGGAAGACGGTCGCGGGCACGCCCAGATCGCGTGCGGCCCACGCGCAGGCGAGCCCCGCGTTGCCGCCGGAGGCGATGGTGACGCCCGCGTCGGGGAGTTCTCCGCGCTCCCGGTGCGCGAGGAGGAAATTGAGCGCGCCCCGCACCTTGAAGCTTCCGGTGTGCTGCATGAACTCCAGTGCGAAGAACAGTTCGTACTCCGGAGTGGCACCGACGTCCGCGCGCGCAACCGCGACAGGACGAACGCCGTCGGCAACCCGATCGGCGGCGGTCTTGACATCTCCGTAAGAAAGATGGTGCACGGCGCGACTCCTGGACGTGCTCGGACGTGCTCGGATGTGAAGGGACAAACATCTACGTTACGGCTACGTTACGGCCTCGCACCGACCGCCCCGTTGCTCCGTCAACCCGTCCGCCGACAGCGCCCCCGGAAGAGGCTCGGCGTGCACGACGACGAGTCCGGAGACCGCCCGGGTCAGTGAGACGTACAGCCGTCGCAGCCCCGTCCGCTCGTCCGGCTCTCCGGCCACGATCGCGGCGGGTTCGTCCAGCACCACGTGGTCGTACTCCAGCCCCTTCGCCAGCGTGGCCGGTACCAGCGTCAGCCGCGCGTCGACGCTGGTCTCCTCGCCGGGCGACAGACAGTCGAGCCCCGCGGCGTCCAGCGCCGCCCGCAGCGCGCCGATCCGCGAGTCGGCGGCGATCAGCCCCACCGACCCCTCCCGCTCCAGGGCCTCCCGGCATGCGCCGACCACCGTCCGGTCGAGCCGGTCGGGCGCTGTGTCGGTCGGCGAGGCCCCTGCGGCGGGTGCCGGAACCCGCCGGACGGCGAAGTCCCCCGGCGACTCCCGCACGGAGGTCGCCGGCCGCAGTCCCGGTGCGATGGCGGGCAACAGCCGCGATGCGTAGGCGATCACCTCCCGCGGCACCCGGAACCCCTCCGTCAGCTCCTCCACCACGGCGCCCGGCTTCCCCAGGTGCTCAAGGGCGGCGTCCCAGCTCTCGGTGGCCCACGGTGTGGTGCCCTGCGCCAGGTCGCCCAGCACCGTCGCGGAGCCCGTCGAACAGCGCCGCCCCACCGCCCGGTACTGCATGGCGGACAGGTCCTGCGCCTCGTCCAGCACCACGTGTCCGAGGGAGCCGGTGCGCTCCACCAGGTCGGCGGCCTCGTCCACCAGCACCGCGTCGGCGGCCGACCACTTGGCGCTCTTGACCCCGCGCGGCGCCTTCTCCCACAGGATCGTCCGCTGCTCCTGGGGGCTGAGCACCCCCTCGGCCTGCTCGGCCAGGAACTCCGCGTCGGACAGCAGCCGCAGCACCAGCTTCGCCGGGTCGACGGCAGGCCACACCTGACGCACCACGGCCTTCACCGCGGCGCTGCGGGCCACGGCCTCCTGCACCCGGTCGTCGGGCGCCTCTCCGGCCTGTTCCATCCGCACCAGCACGGCATGGGCGATCCGCTGCGGCAGCGCCGCACGTGCGGCTCCGTACCGCATGTCGCGCGCCAGCAACTCCCGCACCAGCTCTTCGATCTCGTACGCGGGGACGCGCCATCGCCGGGAGCCGCGCACCACCACACACGGCTCGTCCGGCAGCGGGCGCACCCCCGAGCGCACCGCGCGGCGCAGCACCTGCGCCATCCGGGCGTCGCCCTTGATCCGGGCGGCCTCCGCCGCATCCACCGCCCGTACGGGTACGTCGGGCCGTGCCACCAGCCCCTCGACGGTCGTCTGCCGCACCGCCACCTCGCCCAGCGCGGGCAGCACTTGCTCGATGTAGCGCAGGAAGGAGTCGTTGGGGCCGATGACCAGGGCGCCCGTCCGGGTCAGCCGCTCCCGGTGCGCGTACAACAGGTAGGCCACCCGGTGCAGACCGACCGCCGTCTTGCCCGTCCCGGGCGCGCCCTGCACACACACGGTGCCGTCGATCCCGGCGCGGACGATCTCGTCCTGCTCGGGCTGGATGGTCGCCACGATGTCCCGCATGGGGCCGACGCGCGGTCGCTCGATCTCGGCCTGGAGCAGTGCGCTGGTGCGCCGCCGGTTCGGCGGTGCCCCCGCACCGCCGACGGCGGAGTCGACTCCGTCTCCGGTCAGCCGCTCGTCCTCGTAGGCGGTCAGTTCGCCGCCCGTGTATCCGAAGCGGCGCCGCAGCGTCACTCCCTGCGGGTCCTTGGGGGAGGCCTGGTAGAACGGTTGCGAGACGGGGGCGCGCCAGTCGATGACCATGGGGTCGCCGTCCGTGTCGTGGACGTGCCGCCGGCCGATGTAGAACGAGTGCCCGCCTCCGCCTCCGTCCGCCTTCCCGCCGTCGCCGTCCTCGCCGCCGAGCGCTTCGGCGTAGTCGAGGCGGCCGAAGAACAGCGGTGCGTGTGCGAGATCGGCGAGCGAGGCGATACGGGCCTCGATACCGGAGGCGAGCACCTCGGCGTTGACCCAGTTCGCGGTCACGTCGCGGATGTCGAGGGCTTCGGCGTCGGCCCGCATGGCCCGCAGCGCGGCGCGCGAGGCAGCCAGATGGGCCCGCTCGCGCGCGAGGGGGTCGTCGCCGGGGGAGGGCTGATCGGTCGGTTCGGGTGCGGAGCGGGTGGTCACCAGGCTTCCTCCGGAAAGGCGCTACGGGCACCTGCACGCCGTACAGCCCGCGCACGGCATCCAGGCATGCGGCATCCGGAGCGGGCGGAGATGCGGACGCCGGTGCGCAGCACGCGGGTGCGGGCGGACAGCTCGACAGGTCTACGCAGATCTACGTACAGGTCTACGAACGGGCCCGGCCGGTTTCCGTGCGGCGGGCGCCTCGCGCCGGGACGGGCGGCGAGGGGGCAAGTCGGGGATTGTAGCCCCCTCCCGTGGGGCGGGCGAGCGGTTTTTCCGGGCCGCACGGCTTGGCTGCGGGGGCCTGGAGCGGGGCTGCCGGGCGCCTTCCAGGACCCGCACCGCCTCCCGGGGCGGGTCCGGCCCCGGTCCTCCGGCAACCGGTTCCGAGCGGTGCGCGTTCGATGTACGGGCGGTGACTCGATTAAGGTCGACGCCCGGCGGCAATCAACGGCGATCCGGGACGGTCCGTCCTCCCGGGGCGAGGAGGCGGCACGGGTGACTGGCAGCGGCGCCGCGCCCCCCGGGCCCGCGCACGCCGCGAACCCGCGTCCCGCACGCCCCCGCGCCGCCGTCCCGCCGACGGCATACGCGCCCGTGTCGCACCGCCACGTCCCGCTGACACCGCGCGCCTCCGGGGCAAGAATCAACAGGGACGACCAGGTCGACAATCCGGCTACCCACCCGGCCGGTCCCGCCCACAGGCACCCGCCGTCAGGCTTCCCGCCGACAGGCATTCCGCCGACAGGCGTCGGGACGGCCGCCGACCAGAGTGTGAAGAGGCCCGAGGAGGCCGGTGTGCGAAGCACAATGCAGGACATCCCGCTGACCGTGACCCGGCTCCTGGTACACGGGGCGTTCACACACGGGACCTCCCAGGTGACCACCTGGGCGGGAACGGCGGGCGGGGCGGAACCCGACCGCCGCACGTTCTTCGACACGGGCGTCCGTGCCGTCCAGCTCGCCGGTGCGCTCCACGACGACTTCGGGGTGGCGGCCGGGGACACCGTCGCCACGCTCATGGCCAACACCGCCGACCACCTGGAGGCGTATCTGGCCGTCCCCTCCATGGGCGCCGTCCTGCACACGCTCGACCCGTGGCTCCCGGCCGACCAGCTCGTCGCGGCAGCGGTGCGCGGCGGGGCGCAGGTGCTGATCACCGACCCGACCGGGCTCGCGCCCCTCGCCTCCGTACTGCCCCGCCTCGGCCATCTGCGGCATGTGATCGTCGCGGGCGGCAGCGAGTCCGCCGCCGTCGTCAGCGGCGGCACCGCCTACGGCGCCGAGGTGCACGACTACGAGGAGCTGATCACCGACCGCCGCAAGAGCTACGACTGGCCCGAGATCGACGAGCGCGACGCGGCGGTGCTCTGCCACGCCGCCTCCGCCGACGGCACGGCCCCGCGCGGCGTCGCCTACAGCCACCGGGCGCTCTACCTGCACGCACTCCAGGCGCAGACCCCGCAGGCCTACGGCATCGGGGAGGACGACCTGGTGCTGCCCGTCGTCCCGATGTCCCGGATGCTCGCCTGGGGGCTGCCGTACGCCGCGTTCGCCGGCGGCGCCTCGCTGCTGCTGCCCGGCACCTACGACCAGCCGGCGCCGCTCGCCGAGATGGCCGAACGGGAGCGCCCCACTCTCGCCGTCGCCGACCCGGCCGTGTGGGACGGCGTGCTGGAGGAGCTGGCGGCCCACCCCAGAGACCTCTCCTCGCTGCGGGAGGCCGTCGTGGTGGGCGGTCCCGGTGAGGAGCCCGGCGGCCCGCTGCTGGCGCAGGAGCTGGGCTGGCGGCACGGCATCAGCACGGCGGCGGCCTGGGGAGCGCCGGAGACGCTCTCCCCGGCGTGTGTGGCCCGCCCGGAGTCCGGCCACTACCGTTTCCCCGCCTCGGTCGAGTACGGCGTCACGGGCCCCGATCTGACGCCGCTGCCCTGGGACGGCCAGTCCCAGGGCGAGCTGCTGCTGCGCGGCCCGTGGATCACCGCCTCGTACGTCGAGGACGGCGATAACCCAGCGCCGCTGCACGAGGGCTGGCTGCGGACGGGTGAGACGGCGACGATCAACCCGGACGGCCGCGTCGCCATGAAGCCACCGAAGACGTGGCCCTCGGAGGGCCGCTGAGGGGGTGCCCCTCACCGCCGAGTGCGGTCTGCGGGTCCTCCCCCAGCCTCCGGCCGGGAGGTGCCCCCAGGTTGCCCGCGCAGTTCCCCGCGCCCCTGACGGGGCGCACTACACCTCGTCGGGCTCCCCCAGCAGATCGACCGAGTCCACGATCCGGTACGCGTACCCCTGCTCGGCGAGAAACCGCTGACGGTGGGCCGCGAAGTCCTGGTCGATCGTGTCGCGGGCGACGACGGAGTAGAACCGGGCCTCATGGCCGTCGGCCTTGGGCCGCAGCACCCGGCCCAGCCGCT
The DNA here is from genome assembly GCF_018070605.1 of Streptomyces sp. B15. Lineage (NCBI taxonomy): Bacteria > Bacillati > Actinomycetota > Actinomycetes > Kitasatosporales > Streptomycetaceae > Streptomyces > Streptomyces sp. B15. The sequence goes on along the minus strand of NZ_JAGPXJ010000003.1, from coordinate 91,814 downwards.
GGGCCTCCTCCTGCCGGGAACCGAAGGTTCCCGACACCTGTATCGCCACCGTCGCCTCGGGCAGGTCGATGGAGAAGTTGGCCACCTTGGAGACGACCAGACAGCTCAGCTCACCCGCGCGGAAGGCGTCGAAGAGCTTCTCGCGCTGCGCGTTGCTGGTGTCGCCCTTGATCACCGGAGCGCCGATGTGCTCGCCCAGCTCGTCGAGCTGGTCGATGTACTGGCCGATGACCAGCGTCTGCTCACCCGCGTGCCGGCGCACCAGCGCCTCGGTCACGCGCCGTTTGCTGTCGGTGGTGGCACAGAAGCGGTACTTCTCCTCCGGTTCGGCCGTCGCATAGGCCAGCCGCTCGGAGTCGGTGAGGCTGACGCGCACCTCGACGCAGTCCGCCGGCGCGATGTAGCCCTGGTTCTCGATCTCCTTCCAGGGCGCGTCGAACCGCTTGGGGCCGATGAGCGAGAACACGTCGGACTCCCGCCCGTCCTCGCGCACCAGCGTCGCCGTCAGCCCTAGGCGGCGGCGGGCCTGGAGGTCGGCGGTGAACTTGAAGACCGGTGCGGGCAGCAGATGCACCTCGTCGTAGAGGATCAGACCCCAGTCACGGGAGTCGAACAGCTCCAGGTGCGGGTAGACGCCCTTCCGCTTCGTGGTGATCACCTGGTAGGTGGCGATGGTGACGGGGCGGATCTCCTTCTTCGTCCCGCTGTACTCGCCGATCTCCTCCTCGGTCAGCGAGGTGCGGCGCACCAGCTCGTGCTTCCACTGGCGGGCCGAGACGGTGTTGGTGACCAGGATCAGCGTGGTGGCCTGTGCCTTGGCCATCGCGCCGGCGCCCACCAGCGTCTTACCGGCGCCGCACGGCAGGACGACGACACCGGAGCCGCCGTGCCAGAAGCCCTCGACGGCCTGCTGCTGGTACGGCCGCAGCGCCCAGCCGTCCTCCTCCAGCGCGATGCGGTGCGCCTCGCCGTCCACGTACCCGGCCAGGTCCTCGGCCGGCCAGCCCAGCTTCAGCAGCGCCTGCTTGATCTGGCCGCGCTCGGAGGGGTGCACGGCCACGGTGTCCGGGTCGATCCGCTCGCCCACCAGGGGCTGGATCTTCTTCGACCGCAGGATCTCCTCCAGCACCGGCCGGTCGCTGCTCTCCAGCACCAGCCCGTGTGTGGGGTGCTTGCTGAGCGCGAGCCGTCCGTAACGCGCCATCGTCTCGGCGATGTCCACGAGCAGCGCGTGCGGCACCGGATACCGCGCGTACTCCACCAGTGCGTCCACCACCTGCTCCGCGTCGTGCCCGGCGGCCCGCGCGTTCCACAGCCCCAGCGGTGTCACCCGGTAGGTGTGCATGTGCTCCGGAGCCCGCTCCAGCTCCGCGAACGGCGCGATGGCCCTCCGGCACGCCTCTGCGAGCTCGTGATCGACTTCGAGCAGCAGCGTCTTGTCGCTCTGCACGATCAGGGGGCCACCGTTCACGCGTCACCCTTTCGACGTTCGGGTTCAGGGGACCGAACGTCCAGTGTGCCGCACCGGAGGGCCCGGCGGGCGAGCCGTTCGACGGGGTGAACGCCGTGCTCCTAATCAGGAGGGGGTTGGCCGCGTGGTTTCCGCCTTCCGGTAGCGGCGCAGCAGGACGACGCCCGTGCAGGCCCCGGCGAGACCGGCGGCCAAGGCGGCGGCCGGGTAGCCGTAGCGGCTGAGGAAGCCGGTCTCGAAGCGGACGTCGGCGGCCGGGCGGCCGGGGTCGTAGCGGACAGGGGCACGGTCGCCGACGTCGGGCAGCTTGTCCTCGCCGCGTCGCTCGGTGAACTCGACAGTGCGGCCCTCGCGGGTGGTGAAGCGGTAGTCGACCGGGTAGCAGGTGTACTTCTCGCTGCTGCTCTTGCCCGCGTTGCGCACGCAGGTCTTCTTCTCGCCTATCCCGGCCACGGTCGCCTCGGCCCGCTCGGCGCGGTCGGCGAACAGTGCCGCTTCCACGAGCAGGACGGCGCCGAAGACGGCGAACGCCGCCGTGCCGGCCGTGAAACCCCACAGCCCCTTCGGTGTCCCCGGCCTGGCCCGCCGCCCACGGGACCCGGCTGCGGCCCCGGTCACGCCTCCGTCACCTCGGCCGCGCCCGTGATCCGGTGCAGCGGGTAGGTGCGGACCTCGTCGGCGGTGTGGTCGTAGGCCGTGACGAAACCGCCCTCGACCTTGACCGGGGCGATCACCCGTTGGGAGGCGGCGCCGTCGGCGTTGACGTACCCGATCCACACCGCGGTGCCGGAGAGGGTGGCGGACTGCATCGTGGCGAGGGTCTCGGCCATCACGGTGCGCGGGAGTCCTCCCTCCGGCGGCGGAGCCGACGGCGCCTTGCGCTTGTCGGCCCAGGGTGCCTGGCGGTCGGGCCCGGCCGAGAGCGGGAGAGTGGCGGCGTGGTCGCCGGCGCGGATGGCGCGGACGGCGGCGGTCAGCAGCGCGGTGTCCGGCGCGGGCGGGCCCTCGGGCACCGGTTCCGGTGCCGTACGCGGCGGGGTGCGGTGTGCGGCGGCGCGTGCCAGCAGCACATCGCCCTCGGCGGACTCGGCCGCCGGCGCGTACCCCATCTCCCGCAGCCGGGCCAGCAACTGGTCCGGCGGGGCGGGGGAGGCCAGGACCGTGGGGGCCAGCTTGCGCAGCCGCAGCGGCGCCGAGCGGCGGTCGGCGAGGATCTCGGCGAGCAGGGCGTCGTCGTCGCAGCGTACGTACGAGGAGGCGGCGCCCACCCGCAGCTGTCCGTGCCTGCGTGCCACATCGTCGATCAGATAGGTCAGCGGCTGCGGCACCGGTGTGCTGGAGTGCGCGTCGAGGAAGGCGTGCAGGTCGGCTGCGGTGCGGCCGGTGTCCAGGGCGCGGCGTACGGACTCGGGCGTGAAGCGGTAGACGGTCGCGCCGCCCTTGGACTCGACGTCGGCCAGTACCCCCAGGAAGGCGGCCAGGTCGCGCTCCAGCGGCCCGGGGGCGACGGCGGTGAGGTCCGCCTGGAGCAGCACCTCGGAGAGGGGTTCGGGAAGGTGCGGGGCGAGGGCCTGGGCGACGGCGGCGCGGGTGGCGTCGGTCTCCTGGGAGGCGCGGGGCCCGTGGGGCTCCCCGGCCCCCGCGTCCACGAGGGGGCGCACATAGGACGCGAGGGCGCCCCTGCCCGTGACTCCCAGCGTCTCCGCCTCGTCCAGCGCCCAGTCCAGCAGCCGGGTCCGCAACTCCTGGCCCCCGTCGGCCGCCCCCTGCTCGGCGGTGCGTGCCGCCGCCCGGTTGCCGAGCAACGGGCGCTCCCAGCGCAGCCGTTCGCGCAGCGCGTCGCGGTCGGGCGCGGAGCCGGGCGCCGGCTCGGCGAGCAGCCGCAGTGCGCGCTGCCGCACCTCGGGGGCCGGGCTCCGGTCGAGTCCGGGCCCCAGCGGGGCCGGCACGCGCCCCCGTGCGTCCTTGCCCCACTCCCGGCCCCGCTCCGGCGCGGGATGCCCTTCGCCCACCAGTCCGGCCGTGCGGGTCGCCCGGTACCAGGCCACGACGAGCGTCGCCCACCGTTCGGCGGGGGTGGCGCGCAGCCACTCGTCGTACGCGGGGGTCGGCGCGTACGCCTCGTCGACCTCGCCGTCGGAGGCCACCAGGCCCGCCGCGTAGGCGAGTTCGATCCAGAAGGCGGCGGCGGGCTCGGGCAGGTCGAGGGCGCCGGCGGTCCGCTTGAGGTCGCGTACGCCCAGCCCGCCCGCCCGCAGCACCGGCGGAGGCTCCACCTCCCAGCGCCCCAGCAGTTCCTCCACGGTCGCCACCGCCGTCATCGCCTGCCCGGCCGCCGTCGCGTCCACCGTCGCGGCCTGGTACGTGCGCGCCACGGCGACGGGCGGTGCGGTCGGCTCCAGCACGCGGTGCGCCCGGCCGCCGCGCAGCTGCAAAGCCACCTCCCGGGGCAGTACGACACTGCCGGGCGCGCTCTGCCCGCCGCCCGGCTCGGCGCCCGTGGGCACCAGCAGCGCGCGGTCCAGCAGCCAGGCGACCGGCGGCGAGGGCGCCTCCAGGTCGACGGCGCCGTAGGGCGGCCCCCACTCCAGCTTCCGCAGCACGGCCTCGGCACCCTCCGGCGCTTCGGCGAGCAGTGCCGCCGTCCTCTCGGAATCGTTGAACAGAGCGGTCAGCGCGGACAGCGCGCTGACCGGGTCGTGGGTGCCGGGCAGGCCGACGCGGGCCAGCATCTCCTGCAGCCGGGAGGGCGAGGGTTTGGCGGGCCCGGCCGCCGCCACCGCCTCCGCCAGGGTGGGGCCCAGACCGGTGGGAGAGGGCGAGGTGAGCAGTTCCCGCGCCGTTCGCACGAGCCGCGGGTGCTCCGCCGGGCCCCAGACGAGGGCTCGCGCGCGCAGCTCGGCGAGCGCCTGCGGCAGCCGCTCGGCGGCCTCCTCGCCGGGGAGCAGTTCCGCGAGAGCCTCCCGGACGGCCGCGGTGCCCTGCCGGGGTCGTCCGGCCCCGGACGGGGGCGGGGCGGTGGGTGCCACCGCCAGTGCCTCCGCCGCCTGCAGCGTGAACTGGTCGAGCTGTTCCAGGGCCCGTACCACCGAGGCGCGGGTACCGGCGCGGGTGGCGAGCTGGGTGAGGTCGCCCGGCACGGGGGAGAGGAGATCGGGGCGGGCACGCAGCAGCGCGGCCAGCGCGCTGTCGTCCCGGGCGCGGAGGTCCTCCGCGAGCGTGCGGGGCGATGCGTCCGGCTGAGAGGGAGAGCCCCCGTTCTGCTCACTGCTCATCCTCCCAACGGTAGCGGTCCCCGGCCGCGCCACCTGCTCCCATGAGGGCCGCGCTCCTTCGGGACCCGTCTGTCGGTCGTTACTCCCTCTCGGGCGGGTCGGCGCGGTACGGTCTTCGCGGAGGGCATGAAGGGCTAGCGGGCTGCGGGGACTTGGTGGGGATCGAGAGCGATCAGCTTGTCTTCGACTATCTGAGCCGGGTCGGGGACCTGGCGCACAGTACGCGGATGAGCGCGGCCGAACGGGCCCGGCTCGTCGGTGGCCTGCGCGGGGAGATCGACCGGGCGCGGGCCGCGGAGGGCGGTGCGGTCACCAAGGCGGCCGTGCGCAAGATCCTGGACCGGCTCGGCCGGCCCGAGGACGTGGTGGCCTCCGCCAACGGTGGGCACGGTCCGCGTTCCGCGGCGCCGGTGCCCTCCGAGCAGGCCCGGGCGGCGGACAGCACGGCCGCTGAGCGGGACACCCGCGGCTCGCGACGCTCCGAGGCGGAGCCCTCGGTTCCGACGCTGCCCGCCCAGCGCACCGGGAACGGGGCCCCGACCGCCGCCTTCGGCGCCTCCTCGCCGCATCTCGCGAGCCTCGACGAGTTGGGGGACGAGGACACCGACCCGGACTGGTGGCGCGTGGATCCCGGCCCGTTCGGCACCGGCACCGGCGGCAGCAACGCCGTGGCGGCCGGGGAGCCGCTGCCGGGCTTCGTCGGCGGTATCGAGCTGCCGGAAGTCCTCAAGCCGCCGCCCACCGACGACCGTCCCGAGGCCCCCACCGCACCTGGCACGGCCCCCGCCGCCCCCGCCGCGCCGCAGCCACCCGGGCAGGCCCCTTCGGCTCCGGCGACCCCCGCGGCCGGGGGGACCACGCCCGGTCTCGGCGCGGCGCTGCTGCTGGGGCGCAAGCTGCGCGGCAACGGCGGGGGAGGCGGCGGGCGGGGCGGTGTGGTCGAGTGGGCCGCGGTGCTGCTGCTGGTGGCGGGCGCCGTCATCGGCTCGCTCATCCCGCTGGCGCTGGGCTGGCTGGCGGCCTGGTGGTCGCCGAAGCTGAGCCGGAACGAGGGCAAGTGGGCGGCTGCGGGGATGCCGGGCGTGGTCGTCGCCGGTACGGCGGTCTGGCTGTGGGGCCGGGCGGACGGCCGGTGGGGCGCCCCGCTCGCCGAGGGCAGCGAGGCCCTGCGCGAGGCGATGAGCGACGCTTTCCCGGTCGTCCTGCGGCTGGCCGCCGTCGCCAGCGCCCTCTATCTGGTCTGGCGCGCCAGGCGGTCGGCCGGAGGCTGAGCCCTCGCCGAGGAGGGCCGAGGCCCCTCAGCGGCGCTTGCCGACGATGCTGGCCATCCCGAAGGTGCCGCCGCCACCGATGGCGAGGCCGAGAAGCGCGATGCCGCCCTTGAGCCCCTTCCACCAGAACTCGGCGGGAGCCCCCGGGTCGTCCTCGATCATCGCTTCGAAGACATCGCTGCCGCCGGCGTCGAGCAGGACGAACACGAAGCCGTTGGTGACGCCGAAGAAGACCGCGGCCATCACGAACAGGCTGGGGACGACGTACGCGCCGGGGTTGGGCCCGCCCACCTTGCCCGCCATGGCGCCCACGGCCACGGCGAGTACGAGCGCGAACACCACGTACATGATGCGCAGTCCGACCTTCGACAGGTCCTCGTAGCTGGCGACGAGCAGTCCGGCGAACACCGACGCGGCGACGCCCGAGATGAGCCACGCGAACAGGAAAGCCTTCACTCCGCTGCCCTGGCGCTGCGGCGGAAGGCCGGGCCCGTACGGATAGCCGGGCTGCATGGGCTGCATCGGCTGCATGGGCGGTGCGGGCTGCATCGGCTGCATGGGCTGCTGCTGTGGCGGCCAAGGCTGGCTCATCGTTCCCCCGTATATGAAGCATCTGCCGAGTCTGAGCGCCCAAAATACCCAAGGGGCGCAGGTGTGGAAGAGGTCGCGGGTGCCTGGACCGCGGACGTTCCGTATCGGTTACTCTGCCGGTTCAGTGCTTCGAATCTGTCATGACCCGGCAACTGTGGTGACATCAGCACGGCATTCCAGTACAAGCTTTACAAGCTTTCCAGTAGAAGCGCTCACGCACAACGGGGGATCACATGCGTATACGTCGCGCCATCGGGGCCGCGGGTCTCGTCCTCGCCACCACGGCCGGCCTCTCGGGCTGCGCCGACGATCCGAAGGACAAGGCGTTCGGCGGCCTGGGGGACGTCGGTGACCTGCCCTCGGCGCCCTCGGTCCCCTCACCGGGGTCCACCGATGTGCCCGGGCTCAGCTCCGGCGGCAGCTCCAACGGCGGTACCAGCTCGGGCGGTCTGTCCAGCGGCGGCAGCAGCGGTGTGCCGACCCCCTCCTCGCCGCCCACGTACAACCCGAGCGCGATCGGCGAGGTCGACGGCGAGCGCTGCCGCTACAGCCGCTCGCTGGGCCGGATCAGCTACGACGTGGAGATCCAGAACTCCTCCAACGACCAGGCGTTCCGCTACAACTTCACCGTCTCGTTCAAGATCGGCTCCTCGCCCAGCTCCTCGATCGCGACCCGGACCATCGGCAGCCGCTTCAAGACGGTGACGGTCAGCCCCGGCGGCTCCCGTTCGGTCACGGTGGACGTCTCGCACTCCACCAACCAGCGGCTGGTCTACTCCTGCCAGGTCACCACCGCCAGCAAGTCCCCGGCGTCGTGAGCCGTCCCCAGGGGGCCGTTGCGGGACCGGGCCCCCTGGGGACAGCCGGGCGGCCCTACTTGGTCAGGTCCGCCTCCAGCTCGTCCAGGATCTTGTCGGCCGCCGTGTAGCCGATGCCCTGGATCCACAGCTCGTCCTTCACATGGAAGGCGCGGTCCGCCTTGACGGCGCGCATGTTCTTCCACAGCGGGCTCTTGACGGACTTGGCCTCGCCCGACTTCTTCGGGTCGCCGTAGGAGGTGTAGAAGACGACGTCGGCGTCGCCCTTGTCGACCTGCTCGGGGCTGACGTCCATGGCGAGGCCGCCGTAGTCCTTGGCCTGCGCCGCGACCGGCGGGCGGGAGAGGCCGACGTCCTTGAGGATGGTGGCGATGTACGCCTTCTCGCCGTAGATGCGGGTGTCGGCGCCCTCCTGGAAGCGGATGACGCCGGCCTCGATACCGGCGGCCTTCTTCCTGCCGCCGAGCGCCTTGGTGACCTTCTTGGTGTGGGCCGCGTAGTCGGCCAGCACCTTCTTCGCCTCGGCCTTCTTGCCGAGCGCCGCCGCGTGCACCTGGAAGTTCTCCTTCCAGGGGTATCCGGTCGTCTTCGTCATCACGGTCGGCGCGATCTTCGACAGCTCGTCGTAACGGCTGGCGCCGCGCTCCTTGTTGGTGAGGATCAGATCCGGCTTGAGGGAGACGATCTTCTCCATGTTGGGCTGGGCGATGACGCCGACGTTCTTGACGCCCTTCACCTTGTCCTCGGGCAGATAGTCGAGGAAGGGCTTGCCGGGCTGCGCCGTGGTGGCGCCGACCGGCTTGACGCCCAGTGTGATCGCGGAGTCCAGCTCGGCGGTGTCCAGGACGACGACGCGCTTGGGGTCGTCGGGCACCTTCACCGGCCCATTGGCGGTCTGCACGGTGTGCGTACCGCCCTTGGCGCCCTTGTCCGCATCCGAGTCGGAGCCGCAGCCGGTGAGCGTGAGAGCGGAGGCGACGGCGAGTGCCGTGCCCACCGCGGTCGAGGTGACCTTCACGAGAGGGTCCTCCTACTTTCTTGTCGAGGGTTCGAACGTGCCTTGCGCGGGGCTCGCGGGGTCGGCTCGCTGCTGTGCGGGGGTCTGCGGCTGCGAGGAGGACTGCGGCGGCGACTGCGGCTGCCACGGGGCGCCGGGGACGACGAGCGGGTCGCCGGTGACGGGGCAGGGCACGACGACGGCCTCCAGCCCGAACACCTCCCTGACGAGCGCCGCGTCGACGATCTGGTCGGGCCGGCCCCGGGCGACGACGCGGCCGTCCTTCATGGCGACGAGGTGGTCGGCGTACCGCGCCGCCTGGTTGAGGTCGTGCAGCACCATCACGACAGTGCGGCCCCGTGTGCCCTCGGCCGTGGGCGCGGCCAACTGCCGCACCAGGTCCAGGACCTCCACCTGGTGCGCGATGTCCAGGTATGTCGTCGGCTCGTCCAGCAGCAGCAGATCCGTCTGCTGCGCGAGCGCCATCGCGAGCCACACCCGCTGGCGCTGGCCGCCCGACAGCTCGTCCACCGGACGCTCCGACAGGGCCGTGACGTCCGTGCGTTCCATCGCCTCGGTGACGGCTCGCTCGTCCTCCTGCGACCATTGCTGCCACCAGCGCTGGTGCGGCTGCCGTCCGCGTGCGACGAGGTCCGAGACGGTGATCGCCTCGGGCGCCACCGGGGACTGCGGCAGCAGCCCGAGGGACTGCGCGATGGTGCGCGTCGGGATGTGCGCCAGATCCTCGCCGTCCAGCAGCACCGCTCCGGCGCGTGGGCGCAGCAGTCGGCCGAGCGCGCGCAGCGTCGTCGACTTGCCGCACGCGTTCGGCCCGACCACGACGGTGACTTCGCCGTCGGGTACCTCCAGGTCCAGTTCGGCGACGACAGTGCGGTCCTCGTAGGCGAGCGTCAGCCCGCGCGCCGCCAGCCGGCCAGTGGCGGAAGTGCTCATTGCGCGGCCCCCTTCGGCCTGTGAGTGGTCGGCTCTTGCGTGCTGTTCTTCTTCGACCGGTTCGTCCGGACACCGAGGCGCGTGCGGCTGCCGCGCGTGCGGCCGCTGGTACGGACGAGCAGCCAGATCAGATACGGCGCACCCACGGCCGCCGTCAGCACCCCGACCGGCAGCTCCGTCGGCGCGAACAACTTGCGGGCCAGCAGGTCCCCGAGGGTGACCACGAAGGCGCCCAGCAGCGCGGAGGACAGCAGCGGAATCTGCGCCGTACGGGTCAGCCGGCGAGCGATCTGCGGCGCCAGCAGCGCCACGAAGTCGATGGGCCCGGCCGCGCCCGTCGCCACGGAGGCCAGGACGACGCCGGTGACCACGAGCACCAGCCGGTTGCGGGCCAGCCGTACGCCCAGCCCCGTCGCCGTGTCGTCGTCCAGCGTCACGGTGCGCATGGCGCGCGCCGACCACATCACGCACGGCAGCATGAGCAGCAGCGCCATGCCCAGCGGCGTGGCCTGGTCCCAGCCGCGGCCGTTGAGCGAGCCGGTCATCCACACCTTCGCCTGCTGCGCCACCAGGTAGTCGCCCTTGGTGAGGAACAGCTGGGTGAGCGAGCGCAGCGCCACCGAGATGCCGATGCCGATGAGGATGAAGCGGGTGGGCCCGGCTCCCGGCCGGGAGCCGGCCGAGCCCGGACCGCGCCAGGCGAACACATAGACGAGTGCGGCGGCGGCCAGGCCACCGGCGGTGGAAAGGTAGGGAAGCGTCGCGTAGGAGGTGATGCCGAACGTCATCGCTCCGACGGTCAGCGCGGAGGCCCCGTGCGTGACGCCGATGATCTCCGGACTGGCGAGCGGGTTGCGGGCCACGGTCTGGATGAGCGCGCCCGCGACGCCGAAGGCCGCCCCCGCCAGCAGCCCGACGGCCAGGCGCGGCATGCGCAGGGTGCCGACGACCAGTTCGTCGGGGGACGGCCGGCCGAACAGCACCTTGACGACCTCGGTCACCGGGACGGTGGTCTCCCCGAGGGTGAGGTTGGCGACGACGGCGGCGAAGAGCGCGACGGCGAGGGCGCCCGCGACGACGCCGGCCCGCCGGTGCAGCAGCCACGAGGTGCCGCGGGCCCGTACGAGGCCGTATCCGGCCGGGCGGGCGGGCGGCACCGGGCCGCCGGACGGGTCGGTGCGGGGGGAAAGGGCGGTCATATCCACACCCCTGTTGACGGCGCGGCAGTCGTCGTACGGGTCGTGCGGCACTTGGCGGCGCTCATGCGGCAACCGCCCTGCGCCGCACCAGGATCACCAGGAACGGCGCCCCGACCAGCGCGGTCATCACACCCGCCGGGACCTCGCCGGGCCGCATCACCAACCGTCCCGCCACGTCGGACACCAGCAGGACGACGGGGCCCAGCAGGGCCGCCATGGGCAGCAGCCAGCGGTGACCCGCCCCCACCAGGGCGCGTGCCATATGGGGAACGGCGAGCCCGACGAAGGCGATCGGCCCGGCCGCCGCGACCCCGGCGCCCGTCAGCACGGTGGCACCGAGCCCGCCGACGATCCGTACGGCGGCGACCCGCTGGCCGAGCCCGCGCGCCATGTCCTCGCCCAGTGCGAGCGCGTCCAGTCCGCGCGCGACCGAGAGCACCAGCAGCGTGCCCACCACCAGGAACGGCCACACCTGCCCGGCGATGGTCGCGTCCCGGTCCGAGAGCGAACCGACCTGCCAGAACCGGAACTCGTCCAGCGCGGCGGCACGGGTGGTCAGGACGCCGGAGACGAGGGCGACGAGCAGGGCGTTGACGGCCGCGCCGGACAGCGCCAGCTTCACGGGTGTCGCTCCGCCGCGTCCCTTGGCGGCGACCGCGTAGACGGCGACCGCCGCGATCCCGGCGCCCACGAAGCCGAACCACACATAGCCGCTCAGCGTGTGCACTCCGGCGAAGGCGATGGCCCCCACGACGCCGGCGGCGGCGCCCTGGCTGATGCCCAGGATGCCGGGCTCGGCGATGGGGTTGCGGGTGAGGCCCTGCAGGACGGTGCCCGCGAGGCCGAGCGCGGTGCCGACCATGATGCCGACCACGGTGCGGGGCACCCGGAGGGTGCGGACGACTTCGGCGGCGTTGCTGTGGCCACCGTGCAGCAGCGCGTCCCACACCGCAGAGGGCGGGATGGGGCGACTGCCCAGGGCGAGGCTCAGCAGCGCCGCCAGCGCCAGTGCGGCAGCGCCCGCCAGCAGCCACCCGAGTCTTCCCCAGAGCGCGACGGTCCGGCGGGAGCGCCCCGGCGCGGAAGGGCTGCCGCTGCCGGCCGCGGCCACGGCCTCGGCCGGTACTGCGGCCGAGGCCCCGGCGGGCGTGGAGCGGGGTGCGGGGGCGGCAGGCATCGGTCCCTTCCTCACGGATCGGTGTGGTCGGCCGACACCGGCAACCGGACCTGGTGGGCCAGGTCAGGCAGTCAAGTTAGGCAGACCTAAGTATTGAGGCAGACCACAGTGTAAGGCGTAGGGCAAGGCACAATGATCGGCATGGTTTCGCACGCTCCGTCCCCCGACTCGGCATCGGCGTCCGGGGGTACTCCCCCAGCCTCCGGCCGGGGGCACCCCCACCCGGACGGAGTCGGGGGAAGTCCGCCCGGCCCCACGGTCGGGTTCGACCTCGACATGACGCTGATCGACTCCCGCCCCGGTATCCACGCCACCTGGCGGCGGCTGGCGGCGGAGACAGGCGTGGCCATCGACGCGGACCTGATCGTGACCCGGCTCGGCCCGCCGCTCGTCCAGGAGATGGCGTACTGGTTCCCCGAGGAGGAGATCCCCGCGATGGCCGAGCGCTACCGCGCCCTCTACCCGGACCACGCCATCGAACCGACGACCGCGCTGCCGGGCGCCCGGGAGGCGCTGGAGGCGGTACGGGCGGCGGGAGGGCGCACGCTGGTGGTCACCGCCAAGCACGGACCGAGCGCCGAACTGCACCTGGACCACCTCGGGCTCACCCCCGACGTACTGGTCGGCGAGCTGTGGGCGGAGGGCAAGGCGGAGGCGCTGACCGCGCACGGTGCCGCCGTCTACGTGGGTGACCACGTGGGCGATGTGCGGGGTGCGCGGATGGCCGGCGCCCGCTCCGTGGCGGTCGCCACCGGCCCCTGCGACGAGAGCGAGCTGACCGAGGCGGGGGCCGATGTGGTGCTGCCGGATCTGACGGCCTTCCCGGGCTGGTTCGCCGCGTTCGCGGGGGACTAGCGGCTTGTCGGGCCGCCCCCCGGGCGGCCTCAGACTTCCCGTGCCGCCTGCCGCCGCTGCGCCACCGCTGTGCGCACGACGCCCGCGCCCGCCAGCAGGAACCCGGCGCCCATCAGCATGCAGACGAAGTACGCGGGGGCCGGGAACGGCTCGGTGCCCAGGAACAGCGGCGCGACCGTGACGAGTGTGGCCACCGCGCCGATCAGAAAGACGATCCCGCCGATACGCACGAGAAGATCACCGGCGGACGGAGTTTCAGTGTTCACCCACACAGGGTAGATCCGGGATCGAGTGCTCCGGCAGCGGGCACTCGGGCCGCCCGGAGACCGTCCGGCCGGGAACCACTGAGGGCACCCGCTCTCGGTGGCACCTTGCCACGGCGCCCCGGGCCATTAACCTTGGTGGTGGCGGGTCATGCGGCCCGCCCGACTGCTATTGCGGGGGATCGGGGGTCGGGGTTCGGGGAGTCTCGGGGCCTGGCCGCCCCGGCGCAGCAGAGTCAGCCAGTTTCCAGCAGCCGTAGCCCGGTGCATCCGGACGAGTACGAGGACGAGGACAGACGTGCCTACCGGCAAGGTCAAGTGGTTCAACAGCGAGAAGGGCTTCGGCTTTCTCTCCCGCGACGACGGCGGTGACGTCTTCGTACACTCGTCGGTCCTCCCGGACGGAGTGGACGCGCTCAAGCCCGGCCAGCGTGTGGAGTTCGGCGTCGTCGCCGGACAGCGCGGTGACCAGGCGCTCTCCGTCACGCTGTTGGACCCGGCCCCGTCCGTGGCGGCGGCACAGCGCCGCAAGCCGGACGAGCTGGCCTCCATCGTGCAGGACCTGACGACGCTGCTGGACGGTGTCTCCCAGTCCCTGGAGCGGGGCCGCTACCCCGACAAGCAGCACGGCCGCAAGATCGCGGGCATGCTCCGCGCCGTCGCCGACCAACTGGACGTGTGAGAGCGCCCCGCGCCCCGTCAGGGGCGCGGGGAACTGCGCGAACGGCCAACAGACACGGGCACCCGGGCAACCAACGGCGGGACCCCGCCGTGGCCCAGGGCAAGGCTTACGGAAAGGCCAGCGCATCCGGCCCGAGGGGCGGCACCAGCCCCTCGTCGGCAGCGCGGCCGAGCAACCCGCGGACGGCCGCATAGCCGTCGGCGCCCAGCTCCTCGGTGAACTCGTTGACGTACAGGCCGATGTGCTGCTCGGCCACGGCCGGGTCCATCTCCTGGGCGTGCTCCAGCACATACGGCTTCGAGGCGGACGGGTCCTTCCACGCCATCCGCACCGAGGTGCTGATGGTGTCGGCCAGCGCGCGCAGCCTCTCCGCTCCCAGCGACCGCTTCGCGATGATCGCGCCCAGCGGGATCGGCAGCCCTGTGGTGGCCTCCCAGTGCTCACCCATGTCGGCGAGGCTGTGCAGCCCGTACTCCTGGTAGGTGAACCGGGCCTCGTGGATGACGAGTCCCGCGTCCACCGCGCCGTCCCGTACGGCGGGCATGATCTCGTGGAAGGGCAGTACCACGATCTCGCCCACCCCGCCGGGCACCTCGGTCGCGGCCCACAGCCGGAAGAGCAGATACGCGGTCGAACGTTCGCTCGGCACCGCCACCCGCTTGCCGCTCAGCGCCGCCGGCTCGCCCGCCTCCCGGGTGAGCACCAGCGGCCCGCAGCCCCGGCCCAGCGCCCCGCCGCACGGCAGCAGCGCGTACTCCTCCAGCACCCACGGCAGCACCGCGTACGACACCTTCAGTACATCCAGCTCCCCGCGTTCGGCCATGCCGTTGGTGACATCGATGTCCGCGAACGTCACCTCGGGCGCCGCCGCGTCGGGCACCCGTCCGTGTGCCCAGGCGTCGAAGACGAACGTGTCGTTGGGGCAGGGCGAGTAGGCGATGGTCAGCGGCGCTGTTATGGCGTTCGTGTCCATGACGGGAGTCCTTCTGTGTGGTGCTGGGGGACCAGCTTGCCGAAGGCGGCCGTGAGAGCCGCCAGCGCCTCCGGGATGCGCCAGGCCGCCCGGTCCCTCGGGCCGACGGCGTTGGAGACGGTACGCAGTTCGAGGACCGGCGGCCCCTCGCCGAGCGCCGCCGCGGCCTGGGCGACGCCGAAGCCTTCCATCGCTTCCGCCGCCGCGCCCGGATGGTGCGCCAGCAGCTGCTCGGCGCGCTCCCGGGAGCCGGTGGTGGTGGAGACGCTCAGCACCGGCCCGGTGCGGGCGCCGGTCGTCTCGGCCGCTTCCCGCACCAGGTGGGGCGGCGGGGCGTGCTCGGCGGTGCCGAAGCCCAGCTCGGCGACGGAGACGAAGCCGGTCGGTGTCTCGGCGCCCAGATCGGCGGCGACGATGCGGTCCGCGACGACGGTGTCGCCGACCTCGATGCCGTTCGCGGCGAAACCACCGCCGATGCCGGTCGCCACCACCAGGTCGTAGGGGCGCGACCGGTGGGCGGCGGTCAGCAGGGCCGCGGCGGTCGCCGCCGCGGCGGCCGCCGGCCCCACGCCGCCGGCGATCACGTCGAGGTGCGGGGCGCTGTCGCCGGTGGCGGCGAGGACGGCCTCGCGTTCCGCGGGGACCGCCGCGACCACCAGTACCCGTCGGTACGTTGCCAACATGCGGCGCTCCTTCGGGGAGTCGGCCCCTGCCTTGCCCGCCCCGGGCCCGGGGTGGGCAGGGGACGACGGGACTACTCGCTCGCGGCGTTCTTCAGGTTGATGTGCCAGATGCCGTTGAACTCGCCGTCGGAGACCTGCACGAGGGTCACCTGGGCGCTCTTCTTCGGTGCCGCGGGCTGGCCGGAGGCCGACTGCTCCTGGAAGAAGGCCTCGCCAGAGAAGGAGAAGTAGGTCTTCTCCAGCGGCTCGGGGGTCGCGCGCTTGCCGTCGACGAGGACGAGCCACCCGTCCTCGGCCGTCTTCGGGTCGACGCCGAGCCGCAGCTCCTCGCTCGTGTCGACGGAGATCGACTTCTCGGCCTTCTTGGCGAGGCACTTGCGCACCTCGTCCTGCGGGATGGCCTTCCCGTCGTTGTAGCAGGCAGCTTCGGTGGAGACCGAGTCCGCACCGACCGTCGCGGTCACCATCGGGCTCGGCTGCTCACACGCCGAGAGGGCGACGAGGCCGAGCGAGACGGCACCGAGGGCGGTGGCGGCGCGCACGCCCCGCCGCGACTGTGACGACATGCGGCCCTGCCGCGCGAGCTTGCTCATGCGGGCAGGCTATCGGGCCCGCAGCGCTGTACGACGCGGGGGTGCGGCGTGCCGCGGGCATCAGGCGACGCGGGGGGCGGGCGTGCCGCGGCGGGCCGCGCCCAGCAGTCCGCGGACGGAGGTGAGCACCCCCGCGGCCACCACACAGGCCGCGACCGCCATCCCCAGCCATCCGATCAGCGGCAGGGCCATGGCGAGCGCGCCACCGACCACCCAGGACATCTGCATCAGCGTCTCGGAACGGGCGAAGGCCGAGGTGCGGACCTCCTCGGGCACGTCGCGCTGGATGAGCGCGTCCAGCGACAGCTTGCCGAGCGCCTGCACGATCCCGGCGGTGGCGGCGACGAGAGTGACGGTGACGATGCCGTACAGCGCGGCGGCGGCGATCGTCGCGCCGAGCGCGCAGAACAGCACACAGGTGATGATCACCTCCGGACCGCGGGCCCGCAGCCAGGCGCCGATGGCGGTGCCCAGCGCGTTGCCGCCGCCCGCCGCGACACCGGCCAGCCCCAGCGAGACGGCGGCCCCCAGCCCGTCGAGGGGGTGCTCGCGCAGCAGGAAGGCGAGGAAGAAGGTCAGGAAGCCGGAGAGGGCACGCAGCGCGGAGTTCGCGAACAGCGCGCTGAGTACGGAGACGCCGACGGTACGCAACCCGGGACGGGGGCCCGGCTGCTTCTCGGTCCGCGGGCCTTCCTGCTCGCCCCGTGCCGTGGACTCCGACGGAGCGGGCGCCGAGGATTCCGAAGGTGCCGGGGACGTCGAAGGCGCCGAGGACGCCCCCGACGCCTCGGATGCCTCCGACGCCTCGGACGTCGAAGGGGCCGGTACGGGCAGCACCGGCGCCAGCGGGGCCAGCCGCGCCGGACGCTCACCCTTGGCGGAGTCGACCTTGTGGTCCAGGGAGAAGGACAGGAACGTTCCGACGAGGAAGACCGCGACCGCTCCGTACAGCGGCCACTGCTCGCCCAGCAGATGCAGACCCGCCCCGGCGGGGGCGGCGGCACCGGTGGCCAGCAGCCCGGCGAGGGTGACCCGGGAGTTGGCCTTGACCAGGGAGATCCGGGGCGGCAGCAGCCGTGGCACCACGGCGGACCGGACGACTCCGTACGCCTTGGACGAGACCAGCACGCCCAGTGCCGCCGGGTAGAGCTCCAGCCCGCCTGTCGCCACGGCGCCCGCCATGGTCAGCGCGAGCAGCGCGCGGGCCATCATCGCGGCGGCCATCGCGGCGCGCCGCCCGTGCGGGACGCGGTCCAGCAGTGGACCGATCACCGGCGCGAGGAGCACGAACGGCGCCATCGTCACGGCCAGATACAGCGCGACGCGGCCACGCGCCTCGCCGGTCGGCACGGAGAAGAACACGGTGGAGGCCAGCGCCACCGTGATGAGCATGTCGCCCGCCGAGTTGACGGCGTGCAGTTCGATCAGCTTGCCGAGCCCGGACTCGCCCGCGCCCTCCGCGTGGGTGGCCCGCCGGATGTGGCGCCCCAGCGCGGCAGGCGGGCGGCGCAGCACACCGGCGGCGCGTCCCACGCCGCTGAGTTTGCCGTGCGTCCTGCGGTTGCCGGGCTTGTCGACAGGCACGCCGTCAGTGTGCCCCGAAACATGCCGTTCAGTTCCCCTCTTCCACCTTCCTTCGACCGTCCTGCCGCCGTCCCCGTCCCCCCACCCGCGCGGGCGGGGACGGCTGGCTGCGGATTCCTCGGGTGACCCTGTGGGGTAGCGTGGGTGAACGGTGCGCACCGTATGGCCTTTGAGCGCGGGCGCGGACGTCGTAGCGGCCACCCGGTCCCGCTCCGTCCCCGACCCCGCCCCTCCACTCGTGGCCGTACGGGCAGCGCACGCCGACAACGGCGCGACGGCGTAGGAGAGACGATTCTTGTGAGTGCTGCATGAGTGCCGCGACGCGGAGTACGAGCCGTGGCGCGCGGAGTCGGCGCGCCCCCGACCGGCTGTGTGCCGAGGCCGTGGAACTGGCCCGGGCCGCCGCCGAGGAAGCGGCGGTGCCCGGCACCGTCGGCGCGTGGCTGGAGGCGGTGGCCGACGCCGATGCGGACCGGGTGGTCACCCACTACTTCGAGGCGCAGGAGCCCGGGTACCGGGGCTGGCGCTGGGCGGTGACCGTCGCGCGGGCCTCCCGTGCCAAGAACGTCACCGTCGACGAGTCCGTGCTGGTCCCGGGCCCCGACGCGCTGCTGGCCCCCGAGTGGGTGCCCTGGAGCGAGCGGCTGCGCCCCGGTGACCTGGGCCCCGGCGACCTGCTCCCGACCGAGGCGGACGACCTGCGGCTGGAGCCCGGCTACACGGGTGCGGACGCGCCGCCGCCCGACTCGCCGGTCGCCGAGGAGCAGCCCGAGGCGCGGGGCCCCTCCCGTGCCGCCGTCGGTGCGGTCGCCGAGGAACTGGGCATGGGCCGGCCACGGGTGCTCTCCCGGTACGGGCTGCACGCGGCCGCCGACCGCTGGGAGGAGTCGCACGGCTCCAAGACGCCGATGGCCCAGTCGGCCCCGGCCAGCTGTATGAGCTGCGGCTTCCTGGTGCCGCTGGCGGGTTCGCTGCGGCAGGCGTTCGGGGTGTGCGCCAACGAGTACAGCCCCGCCGACGGGCACGTCGTCTCCCTCGCCTTCGGCTGCGGCGGCCACTCGGAGGCCGCCGTCATGCCGCGTGCTCCGCAGCCTCCGCCGCCCGTCATCGATGAGACGGTCGCCGACCCCTTCGGCGACTGATCTCCGGCCGTCGCATTCTGCGTACCCCGCAAGCTTCGCGGGAACGGTCGCGCCCCGTAAGGGGCGCGGGGAACTGCTCCCCCAAGCTCTTCGAGCAGGGGGTGCCCCCCCAGCCACAGCGCGCCTGCACCCGGCAGACGGCGGCGTTGGGGCATTCGACCGTGCCGTAACCTTCCCTTTCGCCGCAGGGGGACGGCTCAAGGGGAGGGGACGCACATGCCGAGGAGGCCGACGCCGTGAGGGACACGTTCGGGACCGAGCGACTGCGGGAAAGTGTGCTGGAGGCCTGGACCGCGTCCAGCGCCCGGTTCCGCGAGGATGCCAACGCCGAGCAGGATCTGGCGCTGGGCGGCTACCGCGACCGTCTGGTGGTGGAGCTCGCCCAGAACGCCTCGGACGCCGCGGCCCGCGCCGGTGTGCCCGGCCGGCTCCGCCTCGGCCTCGCCGACGGGAAGCTGACCGCCGCCAACACCGGGGAGCCGCTGGACGCCGCGGGCGTCGAGTCGCTGTCCACGCTGCGCGCCTCCGCCAAGCGCACCGAGCCCGACCAGGGTGCGGTGGGCCGTTTCGGCGTCGGCTTCTCTGCGGTCCTCGCCGTCACCGACGAACCCGCTGTGGTCACCCGCACGGGGACGGCGGGGCAGGCGGGCGACGGCGTGCGCTGGTCGCTGGCCGAGGCCAGGGAACTGACCCGGCAGGCCGCTGCCGCCAACGCCCGGCTCGCCGAGGAGCTCGACCACCGCGAGGGGCACGTACCGCTGCTGCGGCTGCCGCTCCCGGCCCCGTACCAGGAGTCGGCCGTGCCCTCGGGGTACGACACCGCCGTGCTGCTCCCGCTGCGCGACGAGGCGGCGCACTCGCTGACGCGGCAGCTGCTGGCGGCGGTGGACGACGCGCTGCTGCTGGCGCTGCCCGGCCTGGCCGAGGTCGTCATCGACACCGGGGACGGCCCGGCCCGCACCCTCACCCGGCACGAGGAGGACGGATACGTCCTCATCCGGGACTCAGCGGCGGGCGCCACCCGGTGGCGGCTGGCGGGCGACAGCGGTGTCGCCGACCCGGAACTGCTCGCCGACCGGCCGGTCGAGGAGCGGGCCCGGCCCACCTGGTCGGTGACCTGGGCGGTGCCGGTCGACGAGGAGGGCGCCCCCGCCAAGCCGCGTACCGCCGCGTGTCTGCACGCGCCGACCCCGACCGACGAGCCGCTGGGATTCCCCGCGCTGCTGCTGGCCTCCTTCCCGCTGGAGCCCACCCGGCGCCATGTGGCCCCGGGGCCGCTGACCCGGTTTCTGCTGCACCGTGCCGCCGACGCCTACGCCGCGCTGCTGCGCGACTGGCGGCCCGTGACCACCAGCACCGTCGAGCTGGTGCCGGGGCCGCTGGGGGCGGGCGAACTCGACGGCGAGCTGCGCGCGCTGGTGCTGGAACGGCTCCCGGACGTCCCGTTCCTGGCGAGCGCGGCCACCGGGACGGCGGCCGAGGACGACACCGAGCAGCCGTACGCCCTGCGCCCCCGGGACGCCGAGATCGTCGAGGGCGCCGGCGCCGCGACCGTCGCCGTACTGTCCGAACTCTTCCCCAGCCTGCTGCCCGCCGGGCTGGAGCGACGCACCGAGCTGCGAGTGCTCGAGGTGCCCCGTGTTCCGCTGGGCGAGGCCGTCGACCGGCTCACCGGCGTCGAGCGGGAGCCGGGCTGGTGGTGGCGGCTGTACGACTCCCTCGCGGGCGTGGACCCCGAGCGGCTGACCGGGCTGCCGGTGCCGCTCGCCGACGGCCGGACGGCGGTCGGGCCCCGGCATGTGCTGCTGCCGCTCCCGGACGGCGCCGTGCCGCCCGAGAGGATGGCCCGGCTCGGGCTGAAGGCCGCTCACCCGGACGCCGCGCACCCGCTGCTGGAGAAGCTGGGTGCCACCCCCGCCACCCCGCGCGCCGTGCTGACGACCCCGCAGGTACGCGCGGCGGTCGCCGCCTCGCTGGACGCCGAGGAGGCGTGGGACGACGGTCCGGACGGCGCCGAGGGGGGCGGGCTCGACCCCGACGAACTGGCCGAGACCGTCCTCGGTCTGGTCCGTGACGCACACCTCGCGCCCGGCGACGAGCCGTGGCTGGGCGCCCTGGCGCTGCCCGACGAGGACGGCGAGCCGGCGCCCGCCGCCGAACTCGTCTACCCGGGCTCCCCGTTCGCCCGCGTGCTGCGCGAGGACGAACTGGCCACCTGTGACGCGCAGCTGGCCGAACGCTGGGGCGAGCAGCCGCTGACGGCCGTCGGCGTCCAGGCGGACTTCGCCCTGGTGCGTGCCGAGGACGTGGTGCTCGACCCGGACGGCTTCGAGCCCCGCGAGGGGGACTACCCCGAGCCGGACGACCCGGGGCTGCTGGACGCCGTGGACGTGTGGTGCGAGGACGTGCTCGACCAGTTGGCGGCCGACGGCGACGAGGGCTCCGTGCCGCCCGTCGCGGTGGAGTTCGTCGCCGTACGCGACCTGGACCTGGTGGACGACGCGCACTGGCCCGAGGCGCTGGCGATGCTGGCGCGCCCGCCGCTGCGGGACGCGCTGACCGCGCCGGTACGGGTGCGGCTCGGCGACGGCACCGTCACCGACGTACGCCCGTACACCGCCTGGTGGCTGCGCGGCCACCCGGTCCTCGACGGCCGCCGTCCGGCCGGCCTGCGCTCCTCCGGGGGAGATCCGCTGCTGCGCGGGCTGTACGAGGAGGCCGACCCGGGCGATGTCACCGACGAGGGCGTGCTGCGCGCGCTCGGCGTCCGGACGACCGCCGCCGCGCTGCTCGCGGAGCCGGGCGGGCCGGCTGAGCTGCTGCGCCGGCTGGCAGACCCCGCGCTCCCCGTCGACCCCGCGCAGCTGCACGGGCTCTACACCCTGCTGGCCACCGCAGGGCTCGACCCGGCCGAACTCACGCTGCCCGACGAACTGCGCGCGGTCCGGGACGGAACGACGGTGGTGGTGGACGCCGCCGAGGCGCTGGTCGCGGACGCCCCCGATGCCCTCCCCCTGGTGGGGGACCGGCCGCTGCTGCCGGTGGCCGCGCAGGACGCCGGTGAGCTGGCGGCACTGCTGGAGGTGCGGTGCGCCGGCGAGGAGGTCGCCCATCTGGTGCCCGAGTCGGCGGGCACCGAGCGGGAGGTGCCCGCCGTGGTGCGGGAACTGCTGCCGGGCGCCCCGGACCGCTACCGGGAGCACGAGGAGCTGCGGATCGGCGGCGTCGATCTCGACTGGCGCCGCACCCCGGACGGCACCCTGCACGCCGCCACCTTGGAGGGACTGGCCTCGGCCCTGGCCTGGTCGGCCGGGGCCTGGCCCCGCCGCTTCGAGGTCCCGGCGCTGCTGGAGGACCCCGCGCGGGCGGCGGAGCTGGCCGCCGCCCGCTGGTTCGACTGAGACCCCACGTCCGCGCCCGCGGCACGGGGTCGGGGGGGGGCGGTCAGCCCTTCGTGCTGTAGACCGCCGCCAGCGGCGTCGGCAGCCCGGTCGAGGAGGGCTCGCTCACGTCGTCGGCGCCCAGATACAGCCGGCCTGCCGCGTACAGCGCACGGGAGTCGCCGATCTCGAAGGAGGTCTCCGTCTTGTAGTCGGAGCCGTTGTTGCGCAGCAGCGGAGTCTTCTTCAGGGTGCGGGCGTCCAGCCGCCACACCGCGCCGCCCTCTTCGCGGTAGGTGTTGGCCTTCTGGTAGGCCAGCACGTCGCCGTTCTTGTCGAGCCCGATCGGCGTCATCGCGCCCACGTCCGAGCCCTCGACGTGGGCCTTGCGCTTGCCGGTCCGCAGATCGAGTGCGACGACGTCGTTCTTCGCCTCGGAGCCGGCCTTCACGGGCTTCTCCGTGCCCAGGTACAGCGCACCGGCTTCCTTGCCGACCGCGACCTGCTTGCAGTCGGTGATCTCGGTCGCCGGGCAGTCCACGTCGTACTTGCCGTACTTGCCGCCCGTCGCGGGGATCGTGGCGAGCAGCCGGCCGCGTGCCGCGCTGTCGTCCACGGACAGGAACTCGGAGACTCCGGAGCCGCCCTGCGCCTTGCCGTCGTCGGCGGCGAGCACCAGCGGGTCGGCGGAGACGACGTGCACGTTCTCGGTCCCGGCGGGCAGCGAGAAGGTGGAGTCGGCGGCGCGGGTGCGGGGGTCGACCGTCTGCACCTTGAGCTTGGGGTTGTCCGTCGTACCGCAGTCTCGTACGGCGATGAGCTTGTCGCCGCTTCCGGCGTAGCCGTCGGCCGGGCAGCGGGTGTCCGAGGACGGGCCCCACAGCTGACGGCCGCCCACGGTCCAGCCCGCGCTGCCGCTGGTGCCGCCCGCGGCGACCGTGCCGCCGCCGATGGTCACCTCGTCGAACATCGCGGCGGACCCGTCCTCCAGCGCCTGCCGGTGCCAGCGCAGTCTGCCCTGCTTCAGGTCCACGAGGCCGACCTCGGTGCAGACGGAGGGATCCTTCTTGTCGTTCTCGTAGACGACGGCTATCAGACCGTCCTCGGTCGGTTCGGGGGAGGACCAGCAGATCTCCCCGCTGAGCGGCACCGTCCAGGCGGGCTTTCCCCCGTCGAGCGGATAGCCGACGATCTTTTTCAGGTCGGCCTTCACGAAATGGCTGCCGGTCGTCCACATTCCCTGGGCGCCGGCCATCTCGCTCACCTTGGCCATCGGCACCTTGTGCGAGAGCTCGGCCTCGGGGGCCGACGCGGCGGCCGAGGCGTCGCCGCCCCCGTCGTCCTGGTCGTCCGAGCCGCAGCCGCCGACCGCCAGCGCGACCGAGAGGGACACGGCGGTGAACGCCGCCGTACGGGAACGGGACATTTGAATTCTCCTCGTGGGGGGAACCGCGGATTCGGTGCCGCGAATTCTTGCCGCATCGCGCGTAGATTTTCAACTCGGCTTTTCTTTCCGCTGGTTCAGTTCAATTGTCCCGGAGATAACTTTCAGAATTACGGGCCCGAATTTCGCCGCGCCGCCCCTCCAACGGGTGCGCCCGGGTGGCTGAGGCCGGGTCGGGGGCGGGGCTCGCGGGGTAACGATGTGCACGCTCGGCACCGGATCAGTACCGGCTCGGCATCCGCTTCCACCCGTTTCCATGTGATTCAAGGAGAGTCCATGCCCGTCTGCGAGGTCTGCGACAACGACTACCCCCACACCTTCGAGGTCCGTTCCGCGGGGCAGGTGCACGTCTTCGACTGCCTGGAGTGTGCGGCCCACAAGATGGCGCCCGTGTGCGAGAACTGCGGCTGCCGCATCCTGGGGCACGGCATGGAGTCGGAGGGCCACTACTACTGCTGCGCGCACTGCGCCCGCGCCCAGGGGCGTACCCAGCTGGCGGACAGCGCGCCGTAGAGCCAGCCGGAGGGCCGCCGGCGCGGCGGGTGGGCCGGAAGGCTACGACGACGGGGAGAGCCGTCGGGCCGCCCGCCGCCGGACCACCTCCAGCAGGACGCCCGCCACGGCGGCCACCCCCACCGCTGTCCACGGCAACACGGCACCGGCCAGCTTCAGCGCGAAGTGAGCGTCGCCGCGCTGGTCCACGAAGCTGCCGGACATCAGCTGATCGCCGGGGCGCTTGAGGACCGGTTCGGCCTCGCCGGTCAGCAGCGACTCGTCCACCTCCGGGCTGTCGGACTCGACGACCTCGCCGATGACGGCCAGATCGTCCAGGTTCCGCTTCGCGCGCAGCTCCTGGACGATGCCGATGCCGGTGTTGGCGATGATCACGAACCCCGGAGAGGCCGTCCTGGATCGGTCCGACGACCAGAATGATCAGGAAGAGCGCGCCGATGATCGTGTTGAACCCGGTGAAGACGTTCGCCCGCACCGATGTCGGCAGCGGACCGACTGTTGCGCGGCGGAACGTCGTTGACCTCGCCGCGCCCGATACGTTCGGATACCTCGGCGCTGGTGAGGCCGCCGCGGGGCTGTGTCATGTTCCGACGGTACATGGCGGCCGGTGCCCTCGTCGGGGGTGTGCGCCGGGTGCGGGCGCAGCTCGGCCGATCCCGCCGCGCGTCGTTCAGTCCTCCTGCGCTCGCTTGATCGCCTTGTCCCGGGCCTTCACGTACCAGATGCCCACGCAGCCCAGGGCGGCGCCGACGGCGCAGGTCCACAGCCACCAGGTGTGGCCGTTGTCGGCGAACCAGCTGTAGAAGGGGAGCTGGACCAGGAAGAGGACCAGCCAGATCAGCGTGCCGGTCACGGTGGTGGCGACGACGTTGCCCTCCAGCGGCTCGGGTGCCTCGCGCTCGCCGTTGGTCCATCTGTCCATGAGGCTCATCGCCGCGGCTCCCTCGTCTCTCGCCTGTTCCCCCACCCCAGCCTAGCGAGGGGGTGCCGGGCTGCCGGGGGTGGAGTTGGCGATCAACCCGTTCGGTTGTTCATACTGAACCGGTCTGGATGTGGCCGGTTTTTTTCGTCGGATAGTACAAACTGAGCCGGTCGTCTCCAGCACCGTCCAGCAGCCGCCCTGAGAGCGCAACGTCTCAGTACGAAGCAGTATCCGAGGTCACGCATGTCCGCTTCGGCCAGCCCGGTCGATTCCGAGGGAGCCCCGCAGGGGACCCCGCCCGCTTCCCCGTCCGCACTGGACCGCTTCTTCCAGATCTCGGAGCGCGGCTCGACCGTGGGCCGTGAGATGCGCGGCGGACTCGCCACCTTCTTCGCGATGGCGTACATCATCGTGCTGAACCCGATCATCCTCGGGGCGGGCGAGGACAAGTACCACCAGCACCTCGACAACGGTCAGCTGGTGACGGCGACCGCGCTGATGGCGGGGCTCACCACCCTGCTGATGGGCGTCATCGGCAATGTGCCCATCGCGCTCGCCGCGGGCCTGGGCATCAACGCCGTCGTCGCGCTGCAGCTCGCGCCCAAGATGAGCTGGCCCGACGCCATGGGCATGGTGGTGCTCGCGGGGATCGTGCTGATGATCCTGGTCGCCTCCGGTCTGCGGCAGAAGGTGATGGACGCCATCCCCAACGGGCTGCGGCGCTCCATCGCCATCGGTATCGGGCTGTTCATCTCGCTGATCGGTCTGGTCGACTCCGGCTTCGTCACCCGCAACCCGGACAAGGCGCACACCAGCGTTCCGCTCGGGCTGGGCGTGGACGGCAAGCTCCAGGGCTGGCCCGTACTGGTGTTCGTGCTCGGGCTGGTCCTGATGTATGTGCTGCTGGTGCGCAAGACCCGGGGCGCCATCCTCATCGGCATCGTGGTGATGGCCGTCGTCGCCATCGTGATCAACGCCGTGGCCGAGATCCCCGACGCGGCCTGGGGGCTGTCGGTGCCCGAGCTGCCGGACTCGGTGGTGGGCAGCCCCGACTTCGGGCTGATCGGCGAGATCAGCCTGTTCGGCGGCTTCCAGGAGGTGGGGTGGCTGACCGGCTGCCTGTTCGTCTTCACGGTGCTGCTGTCGGGCTTCTTCGACGCGATGGGCACCATCATCGGCGTCGGTGAGGAGAGTGGGCTCGCCGACGACCGGGCGCACGGTCAGCTGCCGCGGATGGGCCGCATCCTGTTCATGGACGGTGTCGGGGTGGCAGCCGGCGGTGCCGGCTCCTGCTCGGCCAACACCTGCTTCGTGGAATCCACCGCCGGTGTCGGCGAGGGCGCTCGCACCGGTCTGGCCAATGTGCTGACCGGCGGGCTCTTCCTGCTCGCGCTGGTCTTCACGCCCCTCGCGAAGGTCGTGCCCTCGCAGGCACGACCTTCGCGCTGCTGGTCGTCGGCTTCCTGATCATGGCGTCGAACGTGCGGGACATCGACTGGGGCGACTCCACCGTCGCCATCCCGGCCTTCCTCACCATCGTCTCGATGCCGTTCACCTACAGCATCACCAACGGCATCGGCCTGGGCGTGATCTCCTTCATCGTGCTGCGGGTCGCCGTCGGCCGTGCGCGGGAGATTCCCTGGCTGCTGAACGCGGTCGGGCTGTGCTTCCTCGTCTACTTCCTGCTGGATCCCATCGAGCAGGCGTTCGGCGTCGGATGAGGCCGGGCCTCAGGCGAGGCCCCCCGCGCTGCGGGCCGAGTGGCCGTAGAACCGCTCGGTCCGCTCGACGGACGCCTTGAAGCGTTCGTCGAAGTCGTCGCGAACGAGCGTCCGGACCACATAGTCCTGGACGCTCATTCCGCGTTTTGCGGCGTGGCCGTTCAGCCGCTCGAAGAGAGCGGCCTCTATACGCAGGCTGAGCACCTGCGACTCGGGCTGCTCGTGATGGTCGTCGTCGCACGGCGGAGTCAGGCTGTTCATACGACAACGGTCGCGA
The DNA here is from genome assembly GCF_018070605.1 of Streptomyces sp. B15. Lineage (NCBI taxonomy): Bacteria > Bacillati > Actinomycetota > Actinomycetes > Kitasatosporales > Streptomycetaceae > Streptomyces > Streptomyces sp. B15. Next base: position 65,029 of record NZ_JAGPXJ010000003.1, on the reverse strand, counting down.
ACCGACCCCGGCCGCTGTCCGGCGAATGTGTTCTGACTCACTCGTACGTGTGAGCCCCTGCGCCGTAAACCTCGTTTTCCTTAGGCCGGGTAATGAGTTAGGCTAAGGACTATGTCGGAACAGCTCCCCGCTCCGCGCTTCGCGGACGGGCCTCCACCGGGTGCGCTCGACCAGCTCGCCGGCCTCGACCGCCTCGAACAGGCCGACGAGGTCGCCGCGACCGGCGGAGACGACCAGGAACCGGACCTCGCCGAGCTCGACAAGGAAGCCGTCAACGCGATCCGTGCCGCGGTGATGCGTCTCTCCCGGCGGCTGAAGCACCAGCGCGTCGACGAGTCGCTGAGCCCCACGGAGATGTCCGTGCTCGGCACCCTCGCCCGCTGCGGCTCCGCCACCCCCAGCGAGCTGGCCCGCAAGGAGCATGTGCAGCCGCCGTCGATGACGCGCATCGTCGCCATGCTGGAGGCCAAGGGGCTGGTCCGGCTGGACGCACACCCCGAGGACCGCCGGCAGAAGGTGGTCACCCAGACCGAACAGGCCGAATCCATGCTGGCCGCTGCCCGTGCCAAGCGGAACGCCTGGCTGACCGAGCTGGTCCAGGAACTCGACGAGGACGACCGGGCGACGCTGCGTGCCGCCGCGCCGGTGCTGGAGAAGCTGGCACATCTGTAAGGAGCACGACCCAGAACAGGAGGCGACGCCGCTTTGAGTACGGGCCACGGAGCACACTCCGCACCCGCACCATCCCCAGCCGACGACAACGAACCGCAGGACCAGGGCGCCGGGCCCCGCGCGACCACCACCGCGAAGCCCTCGATGTTCAGCTCCCTGAGGATCCGCAACTACCGCCTCTTCGCGATGGGCCAGGTCGTCTCCAACACCGGCACCTGGATGCAGCGCATCGCCCAGGACTGGCTGGTGCACAGCCTCACCGGCTCCTCCACCGCCGTCGGCATCACCACGGCCCTCCAGTTCCTCCCCATGCTGCTGTTCGGGCTCTACGGCGGCGTCATCGCCGACCGCTGCTCCAAGCGCAAGCTGCTCTTCGTCACCCAGTCGACCATGGGTGTCATCGGCCTGGTGCTCGCGGCGCTCACCCTGAGCGGAAACGTGCAGGTCGCGCACGTCTACGCGCTCGCCTTCGCCCTCGGCCTGGCCACCGTCGTCGACAACCCGACCCGGCAGACCTTCGTCTCCGAGATGGTTGGCCCCGGCCAGATACGCAACGCCGTCTCGCTCAACTCCGCGAACTTCCAGAGTGCCCGGCTGGTCGGCCCGGCCGTCGCCGGCGTGCTGATCTCCGCGGTCGGCGGCGGCTGGGCGTTCCTGATCAACGGCCTGTCCTTCGGCGCGCCCCTCATCGGCCTGCTGCTGATGCGCACCTCCGAACTGCACACCAGCAAGCGGGTGGAGCGGGGCAAGGGCCAGCTGCGCGAGGGACTGCGCTATGTGCGCGAACACCCCGAACTGCTGTGGCCGATCGTGCTGGTCGGCTTCATCGGCACCTTCGGCTTCAACTTCCCCATCTGGCTCACGGCGTTCACCAGTGACGTCTTCCACGCGGGCGCCGGCACCTACGGCACCCTCAACTTCCTGATGGCCGTCGGTTCCGTGGCCGGGGCACTGCTGGCGGCACGCCGCGGCCAGTCGCGGATGCGGCTGATGGTCGGCGCCGCGCTGGTCTTCGGCGTACTGGAGATCTTCGCCGCCCTCTCGCCCTCGTACTGGCTGTTCGCCGCGCTCATGGCGCCGATCGGGCTGGCGGGCCTGACGTTCAACGTCACGGCGAACTCCAGCGTCCAGCTGGCCTCCGACCCGGCGATGCGGGGCCGGGTGATGAGCCTGTTCATGATGGTCTTCGTCGGCGGCACCCCCATCGGCGGGCCCATCATGGGCTGGATCACCGATTCCTTCGGACCCCGCGTCGGCTTCCTCGCCGGGGGCCTCATCTCGGCGGTCGCGGCGGTGGGCGTCGCCCTGGTGCTCGCCCGTATCGCGGGCCTGCGCCCGGCGGTGAGCCTCCGTAGGGGCCAGCCGCCCGTTCGTTTCGTCCGCCGCGCGGAGGTTTCGGAGGCCGCGTAGCTGGTGGTGCGGCGCCAGTGGTGCCGCATCACCCATGGCAGGCTGCGCACGCATGAGACTGTTCACAGCACTGTGGCCTCCACAGGAGGCGGTACAGGAACTGTCCCGCGCCGTCGATGCCCTCGAGGAGCTGCCCGGCGCGGAAGCGCTCCGCTGGACCCGGCCGGAGGCCTGGCACTTCACGCTGAGCTTCTACGGAGAGGTGACCGAGGACCAGGCGGAAGACCTCCGAGCGCGGCTGGCCCGGGCGGCGCGGCGGGCGCCGGGCCCCCTCCCGATGCGCCTCCACGGCGCCGGCCGCTTCGGCGACCGCACGCTGTGGGTGGGGCTCCAGCAGGAGGAACCCCACCGTCAGGCCCTCAAGAAGCTGGCGGCGGCCACCACGGCGGCGGGCCGCCGCGCCGGTCTGCTCCCCGACGACAAGCACCCGTCGTTCCATCCGCATCTGACGCTGGCCCGGGCCAAGGGGCGGCGGACGAGCGACCTGCGCCCGTACGCCGAGCAGCTGGAGTCCTTCCAGGGAACCCCGTGGAGTGCCCGGGAGCTGCTGCTGGTCCGCAGTGTGCCGCCGCGCAGCGGCGTACCGGGGGAGCAGCCCCGGTACGAGCCGCTGGAGCGCTGGCCCCTGGGCCCGTGACGGAGCGGTTCCGGGTCCCGGCTACCGTTGTCGGCGTGAACGCCAAGACCAGAATGCGCATTGTGACCGGTGTGCTGGTGGTGCTCTTCCTCGTGGTCGTCCTGGCCTCGGCCCTCGGCGGCAGCTGACCGGGGGCCGGGCGCCGGCCGGCGCCTACCAGGCGAAGGCCTCGGGCGACGGCCCGGGGCCGGGGAAGATCTCCTCCAGCGAGGCGAGCAGCTCGTCGCCGAGCTTCAGCTCGACGGCGCGCAGCGCGGAGTCGAGCTGGCCGGCCGTCCGGGGGCCGACGATGGGCCCGGTCACGCCCGGCCGGGACAGCAGCCAGGCGAGGGCGACCTCGCCGGGCTCCAGGCCGCGCTCGGCGACGAGGTTCTCGTACGCCTCAATCTGCCCGCGCACCGTCGCGTCCTCCAGCGCGGTGGCCGCGCGCCCGGAGGTCGTACGGCCGCCGCCGCCCTCCCGGACCTTGCGCAGCGCGCCGCCCAGCAGTCCGCCGTGCAGCGGGGACCAGGGGATGACCCCGAGCCCGTAGGCCTCGGCCGCCGGGACGACCTCCATCTCGGCGCGCCGCTCGGCCAGGTTGTAGAGGCACTGCTCGCTCACCAGCCCGAGCGAGCCACGGCGTGCGGCGGTCTCGTTGGCCTGGGCGATGTGCCAGCCGGCGTGGTTGCTGGAGCCGACGTAGAGCACCTTGCCCTGCTGGACGAGGACGTCCATGGCCTGCCAGATCTCGTCCCAGGGCGTGGCCCGGTCGACGTGGTGGAACTGGTACAGGTCGATGTGGTCGGTGCCCAGTCGGCGCAGGCTGGCCTCCACGGAGCGGCGGATGTTGAGCGCGGAGAGCTTGTCGTGGTTGGGCCAGGGCGTCTCACCGTCGGGGGCCATGTTGGCGTAGCCCTTGGTGGCCAGGACGGTCTTGTCGCGCCGCCCGTCGCCCTTGGCGAACCAGCTGCCGATGATCTCCTCGGTACGGCCCTTGTTGACGCCCCAGCCGTAGGCGTTGGCGGTGTCGAAGAAGTTGACGCCTGCCGCCAGTGCGGCATCCATGATCGCGTGGCTGTCGGCCTCGTCCGTCTGCGGGCCGAAGTTCATCGTTCCGAGGACGAGCCTGCTGACCTTCAGTCCTGTACGTCCGAGCTGCGTGTACTCCATGCCGCCACGCTAGGCGGCTGGAGTGCACTCGAAGCAAGGGGCTGCGCCCCGCCCGCCCCGCTGGAGGAGGGGGTGCGCCTTGCTGCGCGTCGCAGGGTGCGGGCTTGTCGTGGCTTGGGGGCGCCTCCCGGCCGGAGGCTGGGGGAGCAGTTCCCCGCGCCCCTTACGGGGCCCGGCGCCCAGTACGGAAGACCCCCTCGACGGCCGCGAGATACGCGGCCTCCGCGCTCCTGCGCGCGAGCTCGGCGTCGACGGGCCTGCGGGTCATCAGCAGCCGGTAGTAGAAGGGGGCGCCCAGCGCGGCGATGACCTCTTCACCGTCCGTGTCGGCGGCGACCTCCCCGCGCTCGGCGGCCCGCTCCACCATGACGGCGACTCGCCGGATGCGGTCTCCGAAGACGTTGTGCAGCACCTCGGCCGCGCCCGGCTCGCGCGCGGCGGCCGTGACGATGGCCTCGACGAGGCGCTGGTTGCGCGGCGGGGTGTAGAAGTCGGCGATGGAGCGGGCGAGCGCGTGCAGGTCCTGGCGCAGGCTGCCGGTGTCGGGCACCGGGATGGTCTCGCCGTGCTGACTGAGTATGTCGCTGATCACACCTTCGACGGTCCGCCAGCGGCGCCGGATGGTCGCGGCGTGCACTCCGGAGCGCCGGGCGATCAGGTCGATGGTGAGCGAGGCGAAGTCGCGGCGGTCCAACTCCTCCCAGGCTGCGGCCAGTACGGCGGCACGGGTGCGCGCGGTGCGTCCGCCTGGGCGGGTCGATCCGTGCGGACGGGCGGGTTCGGCCGGTCGATCCGATCCGTGCGGTTGTGGAGCAGTCATGGGGTCCGCATTGCGTCGAGGCTCAGGTTCCGATTACTGTTCCCGCACTTAGTGCGCGCTCGCGCGCATTAGTCGGGGGATGCCGCGAGCGCCCCTCAGCGCGGTTCTGAACCGCCGCGCCGGGGGTGTTCGCGGCACAAGGCGCCAGTCTGGTGCAGCGACAGCTCCGGTGCCGCCCGCCGCTGCGGCAGGCGCGGGGTTCCGACGCGAAAGATACGCCACCTGGCTGGTTTTTGCCGATCTTGACGATACCTGCGCAGTTGGCAGCTCTTGCCGGACTTGACGCCCTTGCCGCACTCGGCGGTACTCATGACGCTTGGCAGCAGGTGGCAGCACTTGCCCGCACCCGGTCGCGCTTGCCCCGCAAGGCAGGTCAGAGTGCCAGTGCGCTCCGGCGGTACGGCCCGCCCACGCCCCACGCCTGATGCAGGGCGTCGGCGAAGGCGGCGGCCATCCGGTGCTCGCCCTCGGCCGAGGGATGGGTGCCGTCGTAGGTGTCCCGCTCCGGCGACCAGTCGTGCGGTACCGAGGCCAGCAGCAGCGGCGAACGCGGCTGGGACAGCTCGGCCACCGCCTTGGCCAGCAGGGTGTTGAACCGCGCGCACGCGTCGGCGAACGCCGGGTCGGTCACCGCGCGGATGTTGGGCATGACGGGCAGCAGCACCGCACGCAGCGTCGGGTTGCCGGCCCGCGCCTCCGTCAGGAAGAGCTCCACGTTCCCGAGCGTCTGCTCGGGGTCGGTGTAGAAGCCGAGGTCTATCAGCCCCAGCGAGACCAGCAGCGTGTCCGCCCGGTACGACGCGACCGTCTCGCGGACGAGTGGCGCCATGTGCAGCCACCCCGCGCCCCAACCCGCCAGGTGCGCCCGCGCGTGGTGGGGGAAGAGCGGGTCGGCGTAGGCGTGGCTGCCCTCGTGCAGGGCGGTGCGGGGGCCGACGATCTGCCAGTCCTCGTCGTCCGGAACGGTACGGCACAGGTGCTGCCACATCCGGTAGCGCCAGGTGTGATCTCCCCCGGCCCGGGGCCCGGAGCTCCCCCCACCAGCCGCTCCGATCGTCATGGAGTCGCCGACGAAGAGAACGCGCATCCGCACATCCTCGGGTATCCCGCGTTGAGCTGCACCGTGATGCTGGACACTGGAGCCTATGTCTGTGCGTACGCGTGGAGTCGGGGTCGGGGTCGGGGCGGTTGCCGTGGTGCTGGGAGCGATGACGGCTGCCCCGCCCGCCGCCGTCGCCGAGGACGGTCCGGAGGGCTTCACCATCCGCGACTCCCGGATCACCGAGTCCAGCGGACTGGCCGCCTCCCGCGCTCACAAGGGCGTCTACTGGACGCACAACGACTCCGACGACGGCCCGTACGTGTACGCCGTCGACAGCCGCACCGGAAAGACCGTCAGCCGTGTGACGCTGAGCGGTATCGAGCCGCGGGACGTCGAAGGGATCTCCGTCGGCCCGGACGGCAACGTCTACGTCGGCGACATCGGCGACAACCTGGACGGCTCCTGGCCCGAGGTGTGGATCTACCGCTTCCCCGAACCGAAGCAGCTGCGCGGCGACGTCACCGTGACCCCCACCCGCTACACCGTCCGCTACGCCGACGGCCCGCGGAACGCCGAGTCGCTGATGGTGCACCCCAGGACCGGCCGGGTCTACATCGCCAGCAAGAGCTCACAGGGGAAGGGCGGCCTGTACGCGGGTCCCCGGAAGTTGGAGCCGGGCGGCGTCAACACCTTCTCGCGCGTCGCAAAGGTGGACTTCGAGGCGACCGACGGCGCGTTCTCGCCGGACGGCACCCGACTGGTGCTGCGGGCCTACTTCGGCGCGACGGCCTACACCTGGCAGGACGGCGAACCGGAGAAGATCGGCTCCGTCCCCGTACCGCTCCAGCGGCAGGGCGAGTCGGTCACGTTCGCCCCCGACGGGCGGACGCTGATGTACGGCTCCGAGGGGTCCGGCAGCGGTGTGGAGCCGACCCGGCTGAAGGGCGAGGCGGTGCCCGACTCCGGGCGCGACAACGGCTCGGGCTCCTCGGACTCCAAGTCCTCCGACGACGGCGCCGGCGACAGCTCGTCCGAGGACGACAACCGGAACCTCACCCTGGGCGCCGGCACGTTCATCGCCGCCCTGGTCGTCTGGTTCGGTCTGCGCCGGCTGTTCGCGCGCCGCCGGGACTGAGCCGCCGTCGGAGCGCCGACGGGCCGCCGGCACCTCCCCTCCGTCCGGGCCCAGCTGTGCGCCTGCGTATCACGGTGATCGGTAGGCGGCCCGGATCGTCTCCTTGCCGTCGCGCCGGGAGTCGTCGCTGACGGCCGGCGCGGTGCCCTCCGTGGCGCTCAGCTCCTGGGTTCCCACGACGGACAGCAGCTCCAGTTGCTCGGCTCCCCGGCTTCCGGGCGGCGCGGTGAACCACAGCAGCCGCTGGCGTCCGTCCTCGCTCAGGAGGTTGAAGCAGTCGAGTTCGATGACGCCGAGCAGCGGGTGGACGATCCTCTTGCGGTCCATGCGGCGCACCGCGACGTCGTGGGTGTCCCAGAGCGTCGCGAACTCCTGGCTGCGGCGGCGCAGTACGGCGACCGTCTTCGTGACCTCCTCGTCCCGGCCGCGCCGGGCGGCCGCTGCCTGGAGGTCGGCCACGAACACCCGGGAGTGCTGCGGGTGGTCCTCGGGCGGGTAGATCTCGCGGGCCTGCGGGTCGGTGAACCAGCGGTACACGAAGCTCGCCGCCGGGCCGCGGTGTGCCGGGGACCTGCCCAGCAGGGTCAGGGCCAGATGGTTTTCGACCAGGGTCTCGTGCAGGTCGGTGATGACGCGCGCGGGAGTGTTGGACAGCCGGTCCAGCAGTCCGAGGAGCGCGGGCTGCACATGGGCCGACGGCCCGCGTGCTGACGGCGGGATCGGCCGTTCGGCCAGGTGGAACAGGTGGTCGCGCTCGTCGCCGTTCAGCCGCAGGGCCCGGGCGAGGGCGGCCAGGGTCTGGGACGAGGGCTGTACGCCGTTCTTCGCGCCGCCGCGTTCCAACTCGGTGTAGTAGTCGGCCGACAGCCCGGCCAGCTGGGCGACTTCCTCGCGGCGCAGCCCGGGGACCCGCCGGCGCGGGCCCGAGGGGAGACCGACATCGGCGGGGCGGATGCGGTCGCGGCGTGTCCTGAGGAAGGCACCGAGTTGTGGAAGGTTCACCCCTCCATCGTCGCTCGCGCGCCGGGGCGTAGCCAGGGGGTGGCAACCCCTGGGTGGACGCAGCCCTGGCTAGGGGCGGGGAACCGGCCGACCGTTGGGGACGCAGCAGGGCGACGGCGAGGCCGCGGCCCGACCCGCAACCACCACAGGAGTCAGCAATGCCCCACACGTCCCCCGACCGGAGGGCTGCCCCGGCCCAGCCCTCCGCCTCACCCCGGGTCGCGGTCGTCACCGGCGGCTCGCGCGGCATCGGTCGCCGGACCGTCGGCCGGCTGGCCGCCGACGGGTACGCCGTCGTGGTCGGCTACGGCGGCAACCGGAAGGAGGCCGAAGCCGCCGTCGAGGAGGCCGTCGCCGACGGTGGCCGGGCCCTCGCCGTGCGCGCGGACGTCGCCGACGAACACGCGGTCGCGACCCTGTTCGACGCGGCCGAGGTGGAGTTCGGCGGCCTCGATGTCGTCGTGCACGCGGCGGGGCGGCTGCATCTGGCGCCGATCGCCGAGCTGGACCTGGCGGTCCTGGACGATCTGTACCGCACCAACATTCGCGGCACGTTCGCCATCGTCCAGCAGGCCGCTCGTCGGGTGCGCCCCGGGGGTGCGATCGTGACGTTCTCCTCGTCGGTGGTGGGGCTGGCCTTCCCGGGCTACGGCGCGTACTCCGCCGGCAAGGGCGCGGTCGAGGCGCTGACGCTGATCCTGGCCAGGGAGTTGCGGGGCCGGGACGTCACCGCCAACTCCGTCGCGCCCGGCCCCACGGCCACCGACCTGTTCCTGGACGGCAAGGACGAGGAGACCATCGGCCGGCTGGCCGCCCAGCCCCCGCTGGAGCGACTCGGTACCCCGGCCGACATCGCCGAGGTCGTGGCGTTCCTCGCCTCCCCGGCCGGCCACTGGATCAACGGACAGGTCCTGCGCGCCAACGGCGGAATCATCTGAACCCGCCCGCAGTCGCCCCACCCACGAACATCCACCGAGCAAAGGAAGAACAGTCATGCCCTTCGCGAACTTCAAGGTCCCTGAGAAGACCCTCACCCCGAAGCAGAAGGAGGAGATCGTCGCCCGCACCACCGAGTTGTACGTCGAGATCTACGGCGAGCGCGCCCGCGGCAACACCATGGTCCTGGTCGAAGAGGTCGCCGACGGCGGCTGGGGCGTCTCCGGCAACGTGCTGACCCTCGCCATGCTCGGTGAGGCGGCACCGGCCGACGCCGGGGACGCCTGAGCGCACCGGCCGTCGCCCGGCCGGTGCGGCACCGTGCGGCCGAGAGCCACCGCCGCTCGCGCCCGGCGGTGGAGCGCCCGTGGCGCGGCCCCCGTCAGGGCGACGGACGACGCTCGTCCAGCAGGCGTTGGAGGCCGTCCAGGAGGGCGCGGACGGCGAAGCGGGTGCTCTCGGCGGGTTCGGCGGCGAAGGCGTCGTCGGGGAGGCCGGCCAGGCGGGCGAGGCCGCCCTCTTCCATGCCGCGCACGATGTAGGGCTCCTGGGTGCGCCAGAACTCCTCGTCACTGACGCCCGATTGCTGGGCCGCCTGCTGGTACAGGACGACGGTGCGGGCGGCGCCCATGACGAGGTTGTCGAGGGCGATGAGGATGGTCATCTTCTCCTGGCCGGTGAAGGGGAGGTCCTCCAGCGCTCCCAGGGCGAAGTCGAGGTTGGCCATGGAGTTGGGGCCCAGGACCGGGCGGGCCTGGTTGACCTGGAGCAGCCAGGTGTGGGTGGTGTAGAGCTCCCACGACGCCTCGGTGATCAGTTCCAGCGTCTCGCGCCAGCTCTTGCCGTGCCATTGCTCCAGGTCGCCCGGCGGCGGGGCGACCTGGTCGCACATCAGGGCGATGAGCTCGTCCTTGCCCGGTACGTAGCGGTACAGGGACATGGTGCCGACGCCCAGTTCGGTGGCGACGCGGCGCATGGACAGGGCGGCCAGGCCCTCGCGGTCGGCGAGGTCGACGGCGGCGGCCACGATCTGCGCGAGGGTCAGCCCGGGTTTGGGTCCGCGCGCGGGGCGGTGCCGCCCCGTGCGGCCCCACAGCAGGTCGAGGCTGCGGACGAGGCGGGTGAGGCCTTCGCCGCCGTGGTCCGCCGGGTCCGTGCTCGGGTGCTTGGTCGTCATGGTCGGGCCATCGTAGGAAATCCCCTTGCGAACATCTGCGTAGGCTGTACGCTTTTCGATCTGGGTACATCGTACCCAGATTCGAGGAGGGGATGTATGTCCGCACCACCACCGGACCAGTGCTCCGTCGTCGCCGAGGGGCTCCGCAAGACGTACGGCGACAAACACGCGCTCGACGGCCTCGACCTGGCCGTGCCGCGCGGCACCGTCTTCGGGCTGCTGGGACCGAACGGGGCCGGCAAGACCACCGCCGTACGCGCCCTGTCCACCCTCGTCCGGCTCGACGGCGGCCGCGCCACCGTCGGCGGATGCGACGTGCGCCGCGACCCACGCGCCGTGCGCCGCAGGATCGGTCTCACCGGTCAGCACGCCGCCGTGGACGAGATCATCACGGCGCGGCAGAACCTGGAGATGTTCGGCCGCCTCTTCCATCTCGGTGCGGCCCACGCCCGGCGCAGGGCGGCCGAACTGCTCGACCAGTTCGGCCTCACCGAAGCGGCGGACAAGCAGCCGCAGGGCTTCAGCGGCGGTATGCGCCGCCGTCTCGACCTGGCCTCCAGCATGATCCTCGCCCCGGAGGTGCTCTTCCTGGACGAGCCGACCACCGGGCTCGACCCGCGCGGGCGCAGCGAGGTGTGGGACGCGGTGCGCGGACTGACCCAGCAGGGCACCACCGTCGTCCTGACGACCCACTATCTGGACGAAGCCGACAAGCTCTCCGACCGGATCGCCGTCATCGATCAGGGCCGCAACGTCACCGAGGACACCCCGGCCGGGCTCAAGCGGGCCATCGGTGGCGACCGTATCGAGGTCGTCGCCGCCGAGGCCCGTGATCTGCCCGTCGTGACCGCCGCCGTCGCCCGCGTCGCGATGCAAGGTGCCGAGCCGGAGACCGACGCCGCCGAACTGCGCGTCCACGCGCCCGTCTCGGCGGGGGTTCCCGCGCTCACCGAGGTGGCGCGCGGACTGCAGGACCAGGGCGTGATGGTGGCCGACATCGGCCTGCGCCGCCCCACGCTGGACGAGGTCTTCCTCGCCCTGACCGGCAGCCGCACGCAGCCGCCCGCAGCCGCGCAGGACATGGACCGTACGGAGCACGCGGAGGTCACCGCATGAACGCCGTGGAGACCGTGCGGAGCACGGACCCGGAGCAGCAGAACGCCGGGCAGCGCTTGTACTGGGCGGTGGCCGACTGCTGGACGATCGTCCGCCGCGACCTGACCCACCTTGTGAAGCAGCCGTCCATCATCGCCTGGCAGCTCGGCTTCCCCATCGTGTCCGTGCTGCTGTTCGTCTATGTCTTCGGCAGTGCGATGGATGTCGGCGAGGGGGTGGATTACAAGGACTACGCCATGCCGGGGATGTTCGCCATGACCATGGCGTTCGGCTTCATGAACACGGCGATGGCCGTCGTCGTGGACAAGGAGCGCGGTGTCACCGACCGCTTCCGCTCCATGCCGATGGCGCCCTCCGCCGTGGTGACCGGGCGGGGGGTCTCCGACGTACTGCACGCGGCGCTCGACCTGGCCGTGATGGCGGTGATCGCGCTGGTCATCGGCTGGCGTTCGGACGGCAGCCTGCTCAGTACGCTCTGGGCGTTCGCACTGCTGCTCCTGCTGCGCTTCTCACTCATCTGGATCGGTGTGCTGCTCGGCCTGCTCGCCAAGAACCAGGAGTCGGCGGGCAACCTGTTCGCGGTCGCCTTCCCCTTCGGCATGGTCTCCAGCGTCTTCACCCCGCCCTCGGTGATGCCGGACTGGCTGGGCACGGTCGCCATGTGGAACCCCGTCTCGGCCACCGCGAACGCCATCCGCGAGCTGTACGGCAACCCGCTGCCCACCGGGGGCAGCTGGATCGAGGAGCACTCGGAGCTGATGGCGGTGGTGTGGCCGCTGGTGCTGACGGCCGTCTTCCTGCCGCTGGCCGTGCGCAAGTTCCAGAACCTCAGCAAGTGACGGCTGCGCCGCTCATTCGCCGACCAGCCTCAGCTCGTAGTGGACCGGCCGGTCGAACATCAACCGGTAGCCGAGCGGTACCAGAAAGCCCTGGGTCAGCGGGTGTCTGCGGGCCAGTCGCGCGGCGGCGTGCCGCGCCTCGCGGTCCCGCAGCTCCCGCACCCGCGCCTTCATCGGCGCCCCCGCGGGGGTGCCGGAGAGGGTGGCGGCGGTGATCTCCACTTCCGGATAGCGCTCGATGTGCTCCCGCTGTTTTGCGCGCGTATGTGTGCGCACGTACGCGCGGTCGCCCTCCACGGCGATCCGCGCGCCGTGCCCCACGGGAGTGCCTTCCCGCTCGTACGTCGTCAGCCGCACGCGCCGCTCCCGGGCGAACAGCTCAAGGCCGGTGGTGGGGGTGCTCATGCGGCTGGCTGTACCCGGCGCGGGGCGGGGCACAAACGCATGCGAACCCGGCAGGGGGGCTGCGCTTGCCCACCCTGCTCCCCCAGCCTCCGGCCGGGAGGTGCCCCAAAGCCACGACGCGCCCGCAGCCCGCGGACGTCGGGCAGGGGCACCCCCTTCCCGGAGCGGCCGGCCTCAGAGGTGCTCGATCACCCAGTCGATGCAGCCCGTCAGCGCCTCGACGTCCGCCGGCTCGACGGCCGGGAACATGGCGACCCGCAGCTGGTTGCGGCCCAGCTTGCGGTACGGCTCGGTGTCCACGACACCGTTGGCCCGCAGCACCTTGGCCACGGCGGCGGCGTCCACCCCGTCGGCGAAGTCGATCGTGCCCACGACCTGCGAGCGCTGCTCCGGGTCGGCGACGAACGGCGACGCGTAGGACGCCTTCTCCGCCCAGCCGTAAAGCCTCCCGGAGGAGTCCGCGGTCCGGGAGACGGCCCACTCCAGCCCGCCCTGCCCGTTGATCCACTCCAGCTGGTCGTTGAGCAGGAAGAGCGTGGCCAGCGCCGGGGTGTTGTACGTCTGGTTCTTGCGCGAGTTGTCGATCGCCGTCTGCAGGTCGAAGAAGGCCGGGATGTGGCGGTCCGAGGCGGCGATCCGCTCCGCGCGCTCGACGGCGGCGGGGGAGAAGACCGCGATCCACAGCCCGCCGTCGGCGGCGAACGACTTCTGCGGGGCGAAGTAGTAGACGTCCGTCTCGGTGATGTCGACCGGCAGCCCGCCGGCGCCTGAGGTGGCGTCCACCAGGACGAGCGCGCCGTCGTCGGCGCCCGGCACGCGCCGCAGCGGCATGGCGACACCGGTCGAGGTCTCGTTGTGGGTCAGCGCGTAGACGTCGATGCCCTGCTCGCCGCGCGCCTCGGGGTGGGTGCCCGGGTCGCTCTTGATGATGCTGGGGTCGCCGAGCCACGGCGCCTGCCCCGCGGCCTTGGCGAACTTGGAGGAGAACTCGCCGAAGGACAGATGCTGGGACCTGCCCTCGATCAGGCCGTGGGTCGCCACGTCCCAGAACGCGGTGGAGCCGCCGTTGCCGAGTACGACCTCGTACCCCTCGGGCAGCGAGAAGAGGCTCCGTACGCCCTCGCGCACCTTTCCGACCAGGTTTTTGACGGGCGCCTGCCGGTGGGAGGTGCCCATGAGAGAGGTACCGGTCGCAGCCAGGGCGCTGAGCGCCTCCGGACGCACCTTGCTGGGGCCCGAGCCGAAGCGACCGTCGGCGGGCTTGAGGTCAGCGGGAATCTGGAGATCAGCCACGGGGTCAGCCTAGTGCCGCCGTCCAGAGCGCCCCCGGAGCCGTCCAGCGCCTGAGACGAACGGTGGACACGCGGCTGTCGGTCCCGGTCCATAAGCTGGCCGTATGACAGCAGGTCACAGACGCGGTCACGGGCCCGGTCACCGCCCCGGCCCGGATGACGTACGGCGCCTCGCGCTCGCCCTCCCCGAGACCAAGGAGGTGGAGGCGTGGGCCATGCCCACCTTCCGGGTCGCGGGAAAGATGTTCCTCACCATGCCGGACGACCAGTCCTCGTTCGCGGTGCGCTGCCCGCGCCTGGAACGCGGAGAGCTGATCGCCGCCGAGCCGGAGAAGTTCTGGGTGCCGCCGCACGAGGCGGGCTCCAACTGGGTGCGGGCGCGGCTGGCGGCGCTGGAGGACATGACGGAGCTGCGGGACATCGTCGTCGACTCCTGGCAGCAGGCCGCCCCGCCCCGGCTGCTGGAGACGTTCGCGGCGCCCGATCCGTACGCGGAGTGAGCCGGGAGCGAGGGGCGCGGTCTCCGGCTGTTCAATGGCCAGGGTGGACAGCTCGGTGGGCCGTTGAGTCCAGATCGGCGGGCTGACAAAAATCCGTCTATCCGCAGGTAGGGCGCTTACGGATGGCCGATCGGCAGCGTGACGCGGACCACAGACACGAAAGATCTCGCAAGGGCAGCGGACGGCCCGGGTGAGCGTGCACCCTGTGCGCATGGGAGACGCACGTAGGGCAGACGCACGGGAGCTGGAGCGGGCACTGCGGGCCGCCGTGCCCGGTGGCGAGGTGGAGTTCGGGGCCCAGGACAGAGCGCTGATGACGATGGACGCCTCCAACTACCGGCGGGTTCCGCTGGGCGTGGTGGCGCCGAAGGACGACGACGATGTGGCGGCCGTGCTGGCCGTCTGCCGTGAGCGGGGTGTCCCCGTGGTGGCGCGGGGGGCCGGGACCTCCATCGCGGGACAGGCCACCGGGCTCGGTGTCGTCCTGGACTTCACCCGGCACCAGCGCACCATCGAGTATCTGGACCCGGACAGCCGTACCGCGGTCGTACGTCCCGGCGTCATCCTGGACGATCTGCGCAACGCCGCCGGTGCCTTCGGGCTCACGTTCGGGCCCGACCCCTCCACCCACGCCCGCTGCACCCTCGGCGGGATGATCGGCAACAACTCCTGCGGTTCCCACTCGGTCGCCTGGGGCACCACCGCCGACAATGTGCACGAGCTGGAGGTCCTCACCTACGGCGGCGAGCGGGCGCGCCTGGCACGGGGCGGCTCCGGGGTGCCCGAGCGGCTGCGCAGCGGCGTCTCCTCCCTCGTCCAGGGCGAACTGGCCCGGCTGCGCACGGGATTCCCCGAGCTGCCCCGGCGCATCTCCGGATACGCGCTGGATGAGCTTCTTCCCGAGAAGGGCGAGGACTGGGCGCGCGCCTTCACCGGCAGCGAGGGCACCCTGGGCGTGCTGACCCGCGCCACCGTCAAGCTGGTGCCCACCCCGGGCGCCCGGGTGCTGGCCGTACTCGGCTACGCGGACGAGTCCACGGCGGCCGAGGCGGCGGCGGGGCTGCTCCCGTACCGTCCGCTCACCGTCGAGGGCATGGCCAACGACCTGGTGGGCGACGCCGCACGCGCCTCCCTGCCCAAGGGCGGCGCCTGGCTGTTCGTGGAGGTCGGCGGCGACGACGCGGCGCAGGCCAGGGCCAACGCCGAACAGCTGTGCCGCGCCGCCCGCGAGGGCACCACCGACCATGCGCTGGTCACCGAACCGGCCGGGCAGCGCGCCCTGTGGCGGGTCCGCGAGGACGCCTCCGGCACGGCCACCCGCATGCCCGACGGCGCGGAGGCGTGGCCCGGCTGGGAGGACTGCGCCGTGCCACCGGCCCGGCTCGGCGCCTATCTGCGCGACTTCCGCAAGCTGCTGCGCGAGTACGGGCTGCGCGGGCTCCCGTACGGGCACTTCGGGGACGGCTGCATCCACGTACGGATCGACTTCGACCTGCTGGGCGAGGCGGGCATCGCCAAGTTCCGGGACTTCTCCACGGCGCTGGCCGATGTCGTCGTCGCCCATGGCGGCTCCCTCTCCGGCGAGCACGGTGACGGGCTGGCCCGCGCCGAGCTGCTGACCCGGATGTACGGCGAGGAGATGGTCGGCCTCTTCGGCCGGTTCAAGGACCTGTGGGACCCGGCCGACGGCCTCAACCCCGGCGTCCTGGTGCGGCCCGATCCGCTGGACGCCAACCTGCGCTTCGCCCCGCTGCCGCGCAAGCCGGTCGATGTGGAGTTCGGCTACCCGCACGACGGTGGCGACTTCTCCGCCGCCGTACGCCGCTGTGTGGGCGTCGCCAAGTGCCGCAACGAGACGGCCGGGGCGAGCGTCATGTGCCCGTCCTTCCGCGCCACCGGCGAGGAGAAGCACTCCACGCGCGGACGCGCCCGGCTGCTGCACGAGATGCTCGCCGGCGAGGTCGTCACCGACGGCTGGCAGTCCGAGGAGGTGCACGACGCGCTCGATCTGTGCCTGTCGTGCAAGGGCTGCCGCAGCGACTGCCCGGTCGGTGTCGACATGGCCACCTACAAGGCCGAGTTCATGCACCACTACTACGAGGGGGACGCCGAGAGCGGCACTCCGGGCAAGCGCCGCCCGATGGCGCACTACTCGATGGGCTGGCTCCCCCGGTGGCTGCGGCTGGCCGCCGCCACCCGTACGGTGCCGCTGCTGAACGCGGGTGCCAAGGTGCCCCCGCTGGCCGCGCTCGCCAAGCGGCTGGGCGGGCTGGCCCCCGAACGGGACATCCCGGCGCTGCCCCGCACCCCCTTCACCCACTGGTGGCGGAAGCAGCCCGGCCGCGCCGGGGCGGAGGGCAAGCCGGTGGTCCTGTGGCCGGACACCTTCACCAACTACCTCTCTCCGGAGGCCGGGACGGCGGCGGTGCAGGTCTTCCAGGACGCGGGCCTGCGTCCCGTCGTACCGCCGAAGCAGGTGTGCTGCGGCCTCACCTATGTCTCCACGGGCCAGCTCGACCGCGCCCGTTCGGTGATGCGGCGCACGCTCGATGTGATGGAACCGGCCCTCGACGCGGGCCTGCCCGTCGCGGTGCTGGAACCGCCGTGCGCCGCGGCCCTGCAGACCGACGTCCCGGAGCTGCTGAGCGACGACCCGCGTGCGAAGCGGCTCGCCGAGGCCGTCCGCACCTTCGCACAGACCCTGGAGGAGCAGGCCCCCGACTGGCAACCGCCCCGCATCGACCGCCCGGTCGCCGGGCAGACCCACTGCCACCAGCACGCCGTCATCGGGGACGCCGCCGAGCGCCGGCTGCGGGACCGCGCCGGACTCACCGGAGACCTCAGCGGCGGCTGCTGCGGGCTGGCCGGCAACTTCGGCTTCGAGAAGGGCCACTACGAGGTCTCCGCCGCCTGCGCCGAGGACCAGCTGTTGCCGGCCCTGCGGGAGGCGGAGCCGGGCACCGAGCTGCTGGCCGACGGCTACTCGTGCCGTACCCAGATGGATCAGCTGGGCGGCTACCGGAGCCGGCATCTGGCGGAGGTGCTGGCGGAGGGCCTGGACCCGCGCAGGTGAGGGACCCGGCGGGCCGGGCGGCAGGTGCGGCAGGCGCACCCGTGCTTCCCGGTCCCGCCGGACCCCGTGCGCTTACACGTTCAGTACGAAGTCGAAGGAGCCGGCCTGTCCGCCTCCTTCCGGCCGTACGTTCATCAGCAGCCGTGCGTCGAAGATCGGGTCGGTTCGGTTGCGCGGCTCACCCGGGAAGTACAGCTGGGTGGTGACCACGCGGCTGTAGGGCGCCTGCACCTTGACGTGCAGATGCCGGGTGCGGCCCGGGTACAGCCCCGGCCGCAGGGTGGCCAGCCGGAAGGCGCCCTGCGCGTCGGTGTACTGGTGGCCGCGGAACCGGTACCCCGCGTTGTCGTAGGCGCCGTCGGGGTCGGCCTGCCACCAGTCCAGCAGTACGTGTGCCAGCGGTGTGCAGTCCCGTCCGAAGACGAAACCGCTGACGGCCAGCGGCGTGCCCCAGGTGCCGGGCGGCACGATGGAGTCGCGTTGGGGCGAGTTGGGCTTGAAGTAGGGCCCCTCGGTCTGCGGAGGTGTCGGGTCGTCGCCGTCGTCGCAGGAGGGCGTCAACGCCGGCCGCTCCCCGCTCCCGCGCCGGTCGCGGGCGAGCGCCGGGGCCGCGCCGCTCGCACCCGCGCCCAGCAGGACCGCGGCGGGTCCGGCGGCCATCGCGGCGCGCAGCACGCTCTTCCGGCTCGGGCCGTGGCGCCGCCGCGCGGTGGGCTGTTCGTCGTCCGTTGCAGCCATCTGTCTGTGCCTCGCTCTCCAAAGGTGGGGGAAGTGCGGGGACGGACGCGTCCGGCCCTGGTCGGCCGAGTGGAGATGACGCTACGGGCCGGACGAGGGGGCGTCGATGGACGGACCTACCGGACCGTGGTGCTTTCGTCACCGTCCGGCAGTTCGTGCGCCTCCCGCCGGAACTCCCCGGGGCTGGCGCCGGTCTCGCGCCGGAAGAAGCGGCAGAAGTAGGCCGGGTCGGCGAACCCCACCTCCCTCGCCACCTGCCGCACCGTCATACCGGTGCCGTCCAGCAGCCGCTTGGCCTCCAGCACCTGTGCGTGCCGGATCAGTTGTCCGGGCGTACATCCGGTGGCCGCGCGGACGGCGGCGGTCAGATGGCCGGTGGAGACGCCGAGTTCACCGGCGCACGCCGAGACGGTGCGCGCGGCGGCGGCACCCGGACGCTCCAGGAGGCGGACGAACTGCCCGGCCACGGCGGCGGGACGGGAGCCGGCGGCCTCCGCGTCCGGTGTGCCGTCGGGGTGTTCCTGGGCCGGGAGGCGGTCAGCGTGCACGAGCAGGATGTGCACATAGGCCTGCAGCACCGAGCGCATCCCGCGCTGCGCCTCGCCGTACTCGGTCCGCATGGCGGACAGCAGTCCGTCGACGCGGGCCGCTGCGGGGCCGGACAGCGGAAGCGAGGGGTGCGTGCTCAACCGGCGCAGCAGCTCCCGGTCCTCCGGGTGGGCGAGCAGGAACGCCTCGTCGAAGAGGACCACGCAGCCGTGTACCTGCTGGCGCTGCTGCCAGTGGTGGGACTGGCCCGGTGCGATGAAGCACAGGTGCGGTGGCCGCAGCGGCCAGCGCCGTAGGTCGATCACATGGGTGCCGCTGCCGCGGGTGACGTAGGCGATCTCATAGAAGGTGTGCCGGTGGGGGTAGGCGGCGCGGGAGAGGGGCCCGATCGTGTCGAACGTCCCGATGGCGAAGGGGAGTCGGCGGGGCGCCGGCACGTCCAGGCGGTGCAGCGGCATGGTGCGGGGCCCCTGCCGGGAGCTGTGTCTCGTCTCCACGCGCCGCTCCTCTCCCGTGGGTGTCGCCCGAGTCCCGTGGGCGTCCGCCCGAGGAGCTACCCGGGGCGGCGGACCGGGCACCGGGAAAAAGGTCATGCAAGCACGCTTGCTTGTTTTTACCCGGGCTGCCACTCTCGGTGCGACGGACGGCGGTCCGCGACGGACGGCGGGCGGGGCCTGGTGGGCGCGCACCGGCCCGCCGACGCCGCGACACAGGGGAGGGGCGGACGGTGGCCGTATCGCAGGGCGTGCTCGGCGAGTTGCTGGCGGAGCTGCGGGCCGAGAGCGCGGAGGTGGAGCGGCTGGTCGTCGCTCTTCCGCCTGCCGCCTGGGCCGCGCCCACACCCGCGGCCGGATGGACCGTCGCACACCAGATCGCCCACCTGGCGTGGACGGACGAGCGGGCGCTGCTCGCCGCGACCGACGCGGAGGCCTTCCGCCGCGAGACCGAGGCGTATGCGGCCCGGCCCGAAGCGGCCGACTTCGTCGACGACGGCGCCGAGTCGGGCGCCCGGCTGCCGCACGGCGAGTTGCTGAAGCGCTGGCGGACGGGGCGCGAGGCGCTGCAGGGAGCGCTCACCGGGCTCACCCCGGGTGTGCGGCTGCCCTGGTACGGCACGTCGATGAGCGCGGCGAGCATGGCGACGGCGCGGCTCATGGAGACCTGGGCGCACGGGACGGACGTCGCCGACGCCCTCGGCCTCGTACGGGAGCCGACGGCTCGGCTGCGGCACATAGTCCGCCTCGGCGTCCGCGCCCGTGACTTCGCGTATCTGGTGCACGGACTGGAGCCGCCCGCCGAAGCCTTCCGGGTGGAGACGACGGGCCCCGGCGGCGAACTGTGGGCCCACGGCCCCGAGGAGGCGGCCCAGCGGGTGACCGGGGGCGCTGTCGACTTCTGCCGGCTGGTCACCCAGCGGGTGCACCGGGACGACACCGACCTGCGCGCCGAAGGGGCCGAGGCCGAGCGCTGGCTGAGCATCGCACAGGCCTTCGCGGGCCCGCCCGGGACGGGGCGGGCGCCGTCCCGCGGCCGTCAACCCGAGGTGTCCCCGGGCCGGATGCTGCGCGAGGGGGAGGCGTGAGCGTGTCCGACCCCGCCATGGGCCGCCCCCGCGCACCCCTGCGGGTCGGGAACGCCTCCGGCTTCTACGGCGACCGCTTCGACGCGCTCACCGAGATGCTGACCGGCGGCCCGCTCGACGTCCTCACCGGCGACTACCTCGCCGAACTGACCATGCTCATCCTCGGCCGCGACCGGCTGAAGGACCCCGGCCGCGGCTGGGCCAAGACCTTTCTGCGGCAGCTGGAGGACGGCCTCGGGCTGGCACATGAGCGCGGCGTCACCCTCGTCACCAACGCGGGCGGCCTCAACCCGGCCGCTCTCGCCGACGCCGTGCGGGAGTTGAGCGAGCGCGTCGGAGTCCCCGCGCGGGTCGCCCATGTGGAGGGCGACGACCTGCTCGAACGCGGGGGTTGGGGCGAGGGCGTACTGACCGCCAACGCGTATCTGGGCGGCGCCGGGATCGCCGCCTGCCTGCGCGCCGGCGCCGATGTCGTGGTCACCGGGCGGGTGGCCGACGCCGCGCTGGTCAGCGGCTGCGCCGCCGCGCACTTCGGCTGGGCGGACGACGACCGGGACCGGCTCGCCGGTGCCGTCGTCGCCGGGCACGTGCTGGAGTGCGGGACGCAGGCGACGGGCGGCAACTACGCCTTCTTCGTCCGTGACGGCATCGATGTGCGCCACCCAGGGTTCCCCCTCGCCGAGATCGCGGCGGACGGCTCGTCGGTGGTGACCAAGCACCCGGGGACCGGCGGCGCGGTGACCGTGGGCACCGTCACGGCGCAGCTCCTCTACGAGACCGCCGGGCCGCGCTACCCGGGCCCCGATGTCACCGCCCGCCTGGACACCGTGCGGCTCGCACAGGAGGGCCCCGACCGGGTCCGGATCGAGGGGGCCCGCGGAGAGCCCCGTCCCGGCACCCTCAAAGTGGGGCTCACCCGGCTCGGCGGCTTCCGCAACGAGGTCACCTTCGTGCTGACCGGCCTCGACGTGGAGGCCAAGGCGGCCCTTGTACGGGAGCAGATGGAGGCCGCCTTCGCACGGGCCGGGACGCGGCGTCCGCGAGAGGTGAGCTGGAATCTGGCCCGTACGGGCCGGCCGGACGCCGATGTGCAGGAGGAAGCCGGCGCGCTGCTGCGGCTGGTGGTGCGCGACGCGGACGAGAACGTCGTCGGCCGCGCCGTCTCCGCGCCCGCCGTCGAACTGGCCCTCGCGAGCTACCCGGGATTCCATGTGACGGCGCCACCCGCACGACCGGCGCCCTACGGGGTGTTCGAGGCGGCGTACGTACCCGCCGAGGGGGTGCCGCATGTCGCGGTGCTGCCGGACGGCACCCGGGCCGATGTCTCCTTCCCCGCCTCCGCGCCCACCACGGCCCCGGTGGACGCCACACCGGCCCCGGTGGACAGCACACCGCGGGCCGGGCCGGGGTCCGGCCCCGGTCCGCACCTCGTCCCGTCGCCCACCCGGCGCGCCCCGCTCGGCCTCGTCGCGGGGGCCCGCAGCGGGGACAAGGGCGCAAGCGCCAACATCGGCGTATGGGCCCGCGACGCGGACCCGGAGATCCACGACTGGCTCCGCGCCACCCTCACCGTCGCCAGGCTGCGCCAACTCCTCCCCGAGACCGCCGAACTGGAGATCACCCGGCACGAACTCCCCAACCTCGCGGCCCTCAACTTCGTCGTCGACGGCATCCTCGGCGAAGGCGTGGCGTCGCAGCACCGGTTCGACCCGCAGGCCAAGGCGCTCGGCGAATGGCTGCGCTCGCGCCACCTCGACATACCGGAGGTGTTCCTCCCATGAGCGCCCTCAACAGCTCCCTCGATGTGGCGGCCCCCGAGTACGCGGACAACCGCGCCGCGATGCTCGGCAAGCTCGAAGAGCTGGACGCCGAGCAGGCCAAGGCCGTCGCGGGCGGCGGCGAGAAGTATCTGGCGCGGCACCGCTCACGCGGCAAGCTGCCGGCCCGCGAGCGGATCGAACTGCTCCTCGATCCGGACACCCCGTTCCTGGAGCTGTCCCCGCTCGCCGCGTGGGGCAGCGACTACACCACCGGGGCCTCGCTGGTGGCCGGTATCGGTGTCATCGAGGGCGTCGAGTGTCTGATCACCGCGAACGACCCCACCGTACGCGGCGGCGCCAGCAACCCATGGACGCTGAAGAAGGCACTGCGGGCCAACGAGATCGCCTACGCCAACCGGCTGCCCTGCGTGAGCCTGGTGGAGAGCGGCGGCGCCGATCTGCCCAGCCAGAAGGAGATCTTCATTCCCGGAGGCGCTCTCTTCCGGGACATCACCAGGCTCTCGGAAGCGGGCATTCCGACCATCGCCGTCGTCTTCGGCAACTCGACGGCCGGCGGTGCCTACATCCCCGGGATGTCGGACCACGTGATCATGGTCAAGGAGCGCGCCAAGGTGTTCCTCGGCGGGCCGCCGCTGGTGAAGATGGCCACCGGCGAGGAGGCCGACGACGAGGAACTGGGCGGCGCCGACATGCATGCCCGCGTCTCGGGGCTCGCCGACCACTACGCGCTGGACGAACCCGACGCACTGCGCCGGGCCCGCCGGGTCGTCGCCCGCCTCAACTGGCGCAAGGCGCACCCGGACCCGATCTGCGAGGTACGGGAGCCGCTGTATGACCCGGAGGAACTTCTCGGCATCGTCCCCGACGATCTGAAGGTGCCGTTCGATCCGCGCGAGGTGATCGCCCGGCTCGTCGACGGCTCCGAGTTCGACGAGTTCAAGCCGCTGTACGGGGCCAGCCTGGTGACCGGGTGGGCGCGACTGCACGGCTACCCCGTCGGCATCCTCGCCAACGCGCAAGGCGTGCTGTTCAGCGAGGAGTCGCAGAAGGCCACCCAGTTCATCCAGCTCGCCAACCAGCGCGACATCCCGCTGCTGTTCCTGCACAACACCACCGGTTACATGGTCGGCAAGGAGTACGAGCAGGGCGGCATCGTCAAGCACGGCTCCATGATGATCAACGCCGTCTCCAACTCCAAGGTCCCGCACCTGTCCGTGCTGTTGGGCGCCAGCTACGGCGCCGGGCACTACGGGATGTGCGGCCGCGCCTACGAGCCGCGGTTCCTGTTCGCCTGGCCCGGCGCCAAGTCGGCCGTCATGGGACCGCAGCAGCTCGCCGGGGTGCTGTCGATGGTGATGCGCGAGTCGGCCGCCGCCAAGGGCAAGCCGTTCGACGAGGAGGCGGACGCCGGGCTGCGGGCCATGGTCGAGCAGCAGATCGAGAGCGAGTCGCTGCCGATGTTCCTGTCCGGGCGGCTCTACGACGACGGCGTCATCGACCCGCGCGACACCCGCACCGTCCTCGGCATCTGCCTGTCCGCCGTCCACACCGCGCCGGTACGCGGGGCCCGCGGTGGCTTCGGCATCTTCCGGATGTGAGCCGCGAACAGCGGGAGAGGGAGCAGCGAATGATCCGTTCCGTACTGGTCGCCAACCGCGGTGAGATCGCCCGGCGCGTCTTTCGCACCTGCCGGGAACTGGGCATCACCACCGTCGCCGTGCACTCCGAGGCGGACGCCGGGCAGCCGCACGCCCACGAGGCCGACGCCGCCGTGCTGCTGCCGGGCAGCACGCCCGCCGACACCTATCTGCGCGGGGACCTCGTGGTGCGGGCCGCGCTGGCGGCGGGTGCCGACGCCGTCCACCCCGGTTACGGCTTCCTCTCCGAGAACGCCGGCTTCGCCCGCGCCGTCCAGGCCGCGGGGCTGACCTGGATCGGGCCGCCGCCGGCCGCCATCGAGGCGATGGCCTCCAAGACCGCCGCCAAGAAGCTGCTGGCCGGGGCCGGGGTGCCGCTGCCCGAGTCGCTGGAGCCGCACCGGGTACGGGAGGCGGACCTGCCCGTGCTGGTCAAGGCGGCGGCCGGCGGCGGCGGACGCGGCATGCGCATCGTGCGCGAGTCGGCGGCGCTGGACGGTGAACTCGCCGCCGCGCGGGCCGAGGCGACAGCCGCCTTCGGCGACGGGGAGGTGTTCGTCGAGCCGTACATCGAACGGGGACGACACGTCGAGGTGCAGGTGCTCGCGGACACCCGGGGTGCGGTCTGGGCGCTCGGCACCCGGGACTGCTCGCTGCAGCGGCGGCACCAGAAGGTCGTCGAGGAGGCACCGGCACCGGGGCTGGACGCGGAGCTGCGGGACACGCTGGAGCGGGCCGCCGTGGCGGCGGCCCGCGCCGTGGACTACGTGGGCGCGGGCACCGTCGAGTTCCTCGTCTCGGCCGAGGGCCGGCCCTTCTTCCTGGAGATGAACACCCGCCTGCAGGTCGAGCACCCGGTCACCGAACTCGTCCACGGCCTGGACCTGGTCGCGCACCAGATCGCCGTCGCCGAAGGCGCCCCGCTGCCGTCCGAGGCACCACCCGCCGCCCAGGGCCACGCCGTGGAGGCCCGCCTCTACGCGGAGGACCCCGCCCGCGGCTGGCAGCCGCAGACCGGGCGGCTGTGGCGGTTCCAGGTGCCGGGGGAGGTACGCGTGGACGCCGGTGTCACGGACGGCTGCGAGATCGGGATGCACTACGACCCGATGCTCGCCAAGGTCGTCGCCTGGGCGCCGACCCGTGCGGGTGCGATCCGGAAGCTGGCCCGCGCACTGGAGTCCGCCACCGTGCACGGGCCGGTCACCAACCGGGACCTGCTGGTTCGCTCGCTGCGCCATCGCGACTTCTGCGACCTCGACGCGGGGTGCTTGGACACCGGGTTCTACGAACGGAACCTGGCGGAGCTGACCGCCCCCGATGCCGCCCCCGACCGGGAGTCCGAGGGCGCTCGGTACGCGCTGGTGGCCGCCGCGCTGGCCGAGGCGGTGCGCGACGAGCCGGGTCAGGGGCGGGCCCCTCGGCCACGGGTCGCCGCCCGGTCGGGCGGCTGGCGCAATGTGCCCTCGGCGCCCGCGAGCCGGCGCTACGTGGCCGGGGACGGCACCGAGCACGAGGTGCGGTACGTCTGGACGCGGGGCGGCGTCGCCCCCGAGCCCGCCGCGTACCCGGGGCTGCGGGCCGTCGACGTGCGGCCCGACGAGGTGGTCCTGGAGGTGGCGGGGGTCCGGCGGCGGTTCCCGGTCGCCGTGTACGGCGACCGCGTCTTCGTCGGCCGGCACGCCTTCACGGCCCAGCCGCGTCTCGCCGAGCCCGAGGCCGCCGCCGCGCCGGGATCGCTGCTCGCCCCGATGCCGGGCACGGTGGTGCGGCTGGGCCAGGGCGTCGCGGAGGGGGCCGTAGTCGTCGCGGGCCAGCCGCTGTTGTGGCTGGAGGCGATGAAGATGGAGCACCGCGTGGTGGCCCCCACCGACGGGAGGGTCACCGCCTTGCACGTCGCAGCCGGACACCAGGTGGAGGTGGGTGCGGTCCTGGCGGTGGTCACCGCCTGAATGCTCCGGGGGCGGCCCCGGCGCACAGCGTGAGCAGGGGCCTGAGGCCCGAGAAGTCGGAAGGGGACATCCATGACCGCGCTCATCGAGACCGACGAGCAGACGGCGCTGCGCACCTCGGTCGCGGCACTCGGCAAACGCTACGGACGCGAATACTTCGCACAGGTCGTCGCGGACGGCACCCACACGGACGCCCTGTGGGAGGAGGCCGCGAAGCTCGGCTACCTCGGGGTCAACCTGCCGGAGGCCTACGGCGGTGGAGGCTCCGGCATCGCCGAGCTGTCCATCGTGCTGGAGGAACTCGGCGCAGCCGGCTGCCCCCTCCTGATGCTGGTGGTCTCACCGGCGATCTGCGGCACGGTGATAGCCCGCTTCGGTACGCAGGAGCAGAAGCGGACCTGGCTCCCCGGGCTGGCGGACGGCACCCGCAAGATGGCGTTCGGCATCACGGAGCCCGACGCCGGGTCCAACTCGCACCGCATCACGACGACGGCGCGTCGGGACCCGGCCACCGGCGAGTGGCTGCTGACCGGCCGGAAGGTCTTCATCTCGGGGGTCGACATCGCGGATGCGACCTTGATCGTGGGCCGTACCCAGGACGCCCGTACGGGAAAGCTGAAGCCCTACCTGTTCATCGTCCCCCGCGACGCCCCCGGTTTCTCGCGCAACCCGATCGACATGGAGATCGACGCTCCGGAGAAGCAGTTCGAGCTGGTGCTGGACGAGGTGCGGCTGCCCGCCGACGCCCTCGTCGGGGAGGAGGACGCGGGGCTCCTGCAGTTGTTCGCCGGGCTGAATCCGGAGCGGATCATGACGGCGGCGTTCGCGCTCGGGATGGCGCGCTACGCGATCGGGCGGGCGCTGGAGTACGCGCGTACCCGGCAGGTGTGGAAGGAGGCGATCGGCGCCCACCAGGCGATCGCGCACCCGCTGGCCCAGGCGCACATCGAGGTGGAGTGCGCGCGGCTGATGACGCAGAAGGCGGCGCGGCTCTACGACGCGGGGGACGACGTCGGCGCGGGCGAGGCGGCGAACATGGCCAAGTACGCGGCGGGGGAGGCGTGTGTGCGGGCGGTGGACCAGTCGGTGCACACGCTGGGCGGCAACGGCCTCACCCGGGAGTACGGGCTGGCGGCGCTGATCACCGCCTCCCGGGTGGCGCGTATCGCCCCGGTGAGCCGGGAGATGATCCTCAACTACGTCTCCCACCAGACCCTCGGCCTCCCGAAGTCCTACTGATGGGCGGGGCGAAGAGGCTGCTGTCCACCGCGACGGGGGCGGGCGTGCGCACGCTCACCCTCGACTCCCCGCACAACCGCAACGCGCTCTCCGCCGACCTGGTGGGCCGGATGTACGCGGAGCTGGAACGCGCCCGTGCGGACAGCGACGTGCGGGCGGTGCTGCTCACCCACACCGGCAACACCTTCTGCGCGGGTGCGGATCTGAGCGAGGCGAGCGCGCACGACGCGCCGAGCGACGGGCCGCGGGAGCTGGCGCGGCTGCTGCGTACGCTCGTCGCCTTCCCCAAGCCGGTCGTCGCCCGGGTCACCGGGCACGTCCGCGCGGGCGGCACCGGGCTGCTGGCGGCCTGCGACATCTCCGTCGCGGGCCCGGAGGCGACCTTCGCCTTCACGGAGGCGCGGATCGGGGTGGCTCCGGCGGTCGTCTCGATGCCGGTGCTGCCCCGTACGGACCCCCGGGCGATGACCCGGTACTACCTGACGGGCGAGCGGTTCGGTGCTCAGGAGGCGGCCCGGATCGGGCTGGTGACGCTGGCCGCCGACGATCCTGACGAGGCGCTGGCGCCGGTGCTCGACGGGCTGCGGCGCGGCTCCCCGCAAGGGCTGGCGGAGTCGAAGCGGCTGGTCACCCGGGAGGTGCTGGCCGCGTTCGACCGGGACACCGGTACGCTCGCTGAACTGTCGGCGCGGCTGTTCGCGTCGGACGAGGCCCGCGAGGGCATGACGGCCTTCCTCGAACGACGGGAGCCCGAATGGGCAGTGCGGCAGGCGCCCGTGCGGTGAACACGCGGGCGGGCGGCGACCGGCAGCCGGGCAGCACCCGCGGCGGCCCGGCGGGTGCGCGCGGCGGTCCCGCGAACACACGTGGCGGCTCCGCTGGCGCGCGCGGCGCCGCAGGCGCTCGTGGTGCCGCGCCCAAGCAGGACCGCAGCCGGGCCACCCGGCAGCGCCTGCTGGAATCCGCCGTGACCTGCCTGGCGGAGCACGGCTGGTCGGGCAGCACGGTCACGGTGGTCGCCGAGCACGCGGGAGTCTCGCGGGGTGCGGCGCAGCACCACTTCCCCACCCGTGAGGACCTGTTCACGGCGGCGGTCGAGTACGTCGCGGAGGAGCGGTCGCGCGCGCTGCGCGAGCTGCCGGCCCCCGCCGGGACGCGTGCCGCCGTCGAGACGCTGGTCGGGCTCTACACCGGTCCGCTGTTCCGCGCCGCGCTGCAGCTGTGGGTCGCCGCGTCCAACGAGCCGCAGTTGGGCCCGCGGGTGACCGGGCTGGAGGCCCGTATCGGACGGGAGACGCACCGGATGGCGGTGGAGCTGCTGGGCGTCGACGAGCGCCGGCCCGGCGTCCGGGAGACCGTGCAGGGGCTGCTGGACATGGCGCGTGGGCTCGGTCTCGCCAATCTGCTGACCGACGACAGCGCGCGGCGCGAGCGGGTGGTCGCGCAGTGGGCGCGATTGCTGGAGAGCACGCTGCACGACTGACGGCAAGCTCCCGGGGAGCGCTCTTTCACCCCGCCGGTTCACATTCATCGACATGGATGGCGAACCGGCGGGGCGCTGCTGTGTGTTCGGCCATGTTCGCAGTCTTGACGCTCCTATAGGCCACTTCTAGGGTGACGCTCGTTCAGCAACCTGGCACATGTTCATGCACGTGAATCAATGGAGCGAACCGAACCAGGGGAGCCGCCATGTCCGGACTGGACTGGGGAGTTGTCGGCGCGTACTTCTTCGTGATGCTGGCGATCGGCCTGTACGCCACCCGCCGGGTCGACAACGTCGCCGACTTCTTCACCGCGCGCGGACGTATCCCCTGGTGGCTGTCGGGAATCTCGCACCATATGTCCGGCTACAGCGCCATCATGTTCGTCACCTTCGCCGCCGTCGCCTACGACTACGGCGTCACCGTGTACTTCTGGTGGCCGCTGACCATCGGGATCGGCGTCGGGATCGGCGCCTTCCTGTTCGCACCGCGATGGAACCGGCTGCGCGCCAAACACGGCGTCAACTCCCCGCTGGAATATCTGGCCGTGCGCTACAACCTGCCCACCCAGCAGGTCCTCGCCTACAGCGGTGCCGCGCTCAAGGTCGTCGACATCGCGGCCAAGTGGGTCGCCATCGCCGTACTGCTGCAGGGCTTCGCCGACATACCGCTGGCCTGGGGCATCACGCTCACCGGCGTCTGCACCATGATCTACATGGCCTTCGGCGGCTTGTGGGCCGACGTCCTCACCGACTTCGGCCAGTTCGTCATCCAGTTCGCGGCCGGCATCGCCATGCTGGTGGCCGTCATGGCGCACCTGAGCGGCTTCTCCACGCTGTGGACCATGTGGGACGACCTGCCCGCCGGGCACGGCGACCCGGTCGCCGGCCCGGTCACCACCACGCTGATTCTCGCGTTCCTCCTCGTCAAGACCTTCGAGTACAACGGCGGCATGTGGAACCTCGCCCAGCGCTACATGGCCGCACCCTCCGGTTCCCGGGCGAAGAAGTCCGCGCTGCTGTCCAGCGCGCTGTGGCTGATATGGCCGCTGATCCTCTTCATACCGATGATCGCCGCCCCGCTGATCGTGCCGGGCATCGAGAACGGTGAGGAGTCCTACATCAAGCTCGCCCAGGAACTGCTGCCCACCGGCATGATCGGACTGCTGCTGGCCGG
This sequence comes from Streptomyces sp. B15, assembly GCF_018070605.1. Classification (NCBI taxonomy): domain Bacteria; kingdom Bacillati; phylum Actinomycetota; class Actinomycetes; order Kitasatosporales; family Streptomycetaceae; genus Streptomyces; species Streptomyces sp. B15. Next base: position 35,689 of record NZ_JAGPXJ010000003.1, on the reverse strand, counting down.
GTTCTTCTCCCACACCATGGCGATGGTCGCCTCGGACTCCAACGTCATCACCGCCGTCATCACCCGGGACCTGGCCCCGGTGCTCGTCCGCCGGGTCCGCACCTTCAGCGAGCGCGGTCAACTGCTCTTCGCCCGCATCACGACGGTCGCGTTCGTCACCTTCAGCATGGGCTTCGCACTCTTCTCCGACCCCGACGGCTTCATCATGACGGTGGTCGTCAGCATCGTCGCCGCCACCATGGGGCCCATCTCCATCCCGCTGATGCTCGGCCTCCTGCCCTGGTTCAAGCGCCACGGCTCCCTCGCCGCCATCAGCTCCTGGGCCGGCGGCATCGCGGTGTGGGCCGTCCTCTACTGGGGCGTCGACGACGCCTCCCAGCCCATGACGGTGGGCCTCCCCCTCCTGACCTCGCTCGCCCTCTATCTGGCCGTCGGCTTCCTGCGACCCGTCGAGACCACGGCGGGCAACGCGATCGTCGACTCCCTCGCCGAGGACCCGCCCACGCAGGTCCAGCCGACGACACCGGACGCCCCCACACTCCCCCCGCTGGAGATCCGCTAGCGGTCCGTGTCCCCGCCGGGGCGCCCGCCGCAGCGGGCGCCCCTCTTCCCCGTACGGCCCCGCGGCGGGTGCCGGCTCCTCACCGGAAGGAGCCGGCCGTCAGACGGGTGGCGACGTTCACCCGATTCCAGGCGCGGGCGACTACACCGAGGGTGGTCGCCGCCGGCCGTCCGGGTCGGAGAGTCCTGTGGCGCTTCCGCTCCGACGTCACCGAGCCGCTTCCTGCGCACCACCCTGCCGCTCACGCGGCGTCGCCGGGTCGGTCGCACGGTCGGCCAGGTCCGCCTCGATGTTGGCGGCCATGACGGACAGGATCCGGACCGTTTCCGCGTACTGCTGCGAGGTCAGCCCGCGCAGTACGCCGCGCCGCAGCTCGTGCACCCGGGCGGCGACGGCGGCATGCTCGGCCCGGCCTTTCGCCGTCAGGGCCAGAAGATCCGTCTCCGGGTCCTGGTGCACCCACCCGCGAGCGAACAGCCCTTCGGGTGCGTCGAGGAGTTCGCCGAGGTCCGCGGGCCCGGCGCCGGTCGGTGCGGCCTCCCGCCAGAAGGGTGCGAGTGCTTCGGCGGCCCGGGCGCGGCTGTGCGGCTCACGGCCCAGCAGGCTGAGCACCTGCCATTGGCGTCGTGTCACACCGGAGTCCTCCAGGGCTGTACCGAACTGCTCCTCCAGAAGGTTGTGCAGGTGCTTGAGCCAGTAGCCGATCGGCTTGTCCGTCGCGTCCACGCCAGCTCCATACTCATGTAAAAATACATGTACCTGCGGGAAGTATGGAGGGGGTCGCGATGGACGGCAACTGTGCAGGTGAGCCCCGAGAGGTGGCCGCGATCGAGCGCGCGGTGGTGGCACTGCGCCGGCAGCAAAGAAGCCATGCCCTCGCGCGGCTGTCGGCACGCCGCGGGACCCGGAGCGGTCCGTACGGTGCGTTGCCCGACGCGGTCTTCCAACTGCTCGACGTGGTGGACGAGGCAGCAGAGCACGGCCGTGCCCTGACGGTCACCGAGGCGGCAGCAGCCCTGGCCGTGGACCAGCCACGCGCCAGCCGTCTCGCCTCCCAGGCCCTCGAAGCGGGGCTGCTGTACCGCGGCACGGACCCGTCCGACGGCCGTCGCTCACTCCTCGGGCTCACCGCCGACGGGCGCGAGGCGCTCGATGAGATCCGCTCCTTCCGCCAGGAAGCGATCGCCGAAGCTCTCGAAGGCTGGCCCGCAGCGGACCGGGCCGCCTTGGCCCGACTGCTCTCCCGCTTCGTCACCGACGTCGCAGCGGTCACCGACGCGTAGCGCCGCGAGCGCCGCCTCCGCACCGGCGGCTGTGCGCCTCGGCGCCCTCGTTCCGCAGGGGGAGCGGCCTCCCCCGCGAGGGGGAAGACCGCTCGTGCGGGCGTCCGATCCCCGGCGGGAGAGGGCCGGACAGACTTGGACCGTCACGAGCCGCCGGGCCCGCGCACGGCGGCAGGAAGAACGCGGAGGGACGGTCATGACCACGGCAATTGCACAGTGCGGACGGCGCGAGGGCTGGGCGGGGTACGTGGCCGCGGCAGCGGCACTCGCCTACGCGGCGCCGCACTTCTGGTGGGGTGCCGGGATCGGCGCCACCTTCCCCGGCGACTTCGCCGAAGCCCCGCACGGCACCTGGGAAGCCGCGATCGGCTACTGGCTGATGGGTGGCGTGGCGGTGCTCGGCGCGGTCCTCGCACTCGCCCTCGTCCGGCCGTGGGGCCGACGGCTTCCCCTGCGGGTGCTCGCCGCTGTGTCGATGATCGCCTCGGTCGGTATGACGCTGTGGGGCTTCACCTACTTCGCGATGCAGTACCTGCTCGCCGCCGGCCGCGTCGTCTCCGCGCCCGCCTTCGCCGCCAAGGACGCGCATCCGCAGGCCGCCTGGGGACTCTTCTGGTACGCCCTGTTCGTGGTGTGGGGCGTCACGCTGGGAGCAGCCGCCCGGAAGCCGCTGTTCGCCGACCGGCGTACGGCCCGAGCCGCGAACCCGCCGCACGGACGAACCGGCCCGCCCGCCGTCGCGGGGACGGCCTGCCGGTGAACGGGCCGGACCCACGCCGGGTCTCCGACGTCACGACGTCCGTCGGCAGCCCTGCTTCACCTCGCGGTCGAGTGCCCAGGCGTCGGCGACCGGCCCGAGGTGGCCGAGCTTGTCGGGGTTGATCACCGAGCGGATGGTCTGGATCCGCCCGCCCAGCACCTCCAGGACCAGAATGTGGAGCACCTTGCCGTCCCGGTCGCGGAAGATCGCTCCTGGCCGCCCGTTGATCTCCTGCGGCTCGAAGGTCACCTCGACCCGCGCCATCAGGTGGAGGACGGAGACCAGCAGCCGGGCCACGTTCTCGGCGCCGACCACGGACCTGGCCAGCTGCGGCGCCTTGCCGCCGCCGTCCCCCGCCATCGACACATCGGCGGCGAGCAGCTCCCGCAGTCCGACGACATCACCGTCGCGGAAGGCGTCGAAGAACCGCGTCGCCAGCTCCTGCCGCTCCTGACGGTCGGCCTCGAACCGCGGCCGCCCGGCCCGCATGTGCTGCCGCGCCCGCACCAGCAGCTGCCGGCACGCCGCCTCCGACCGCCCCACCGCCTCGGCGACCTCGTCGAAGCCGAAGCCGAACACCTCCCGCAGTACGAACACCGACCGCTCCAGCGGGCTGAGCCGTTCCAGCAGCAGCAGCGCCGCCATCGACACCGAGTCGGCCAGCTCCGCCGCCCGCGCCGGATCCTCGTAGGGATCGGACAGCAGCGGCTCGGGGAACCACGGCCCGACGTACTCCTCCCGCCTCACCCGCGCGGAGCGCAGCACGTCGATCGAGAGCCGCGTCACGGTGGCGGACAGAAAGGACTTGGTCGACGTGGGCCGGGTCGCCGAGCCGTCGAAGCGCAGCCACGTCTCCTGCACCACGTCCTCGGCCTCACTCACGCTGCCCAGGATCCGGTAGGCGATCGAGAACAGCAGCGGCCGCAGCTCCTCGAACTCCTCGACCTTGCTCACGTCGACTCCTCCGTAAGTCCTCTCGCCCGACGGCTCAGTGGAACTGCCCGACCTCGTAGTCGCCGGCCGGCTGCTGAGCGATGATGTTCAGCCGGTTCACCGTGTTCATGAAGGCCACCAGCACCACCAGGGCGGTGAGCTGTTCCTCGTCGTAGTGCTCGGCGGCCCGTGCCCACACCTCGTCGCTGACCCCGCCGGCCGCGTCCGCGACCCGGGTCCCCTCCTCCGCCAGCTCCAGCGCCGCACGCTCGGCCTCGGTGAAGACCGTGGCCTCCCGCCACGCCGAGACCAGGTGCAGCCGCACCGCGCTCTCCCCCGCGGCGGCGGCCTCCTTGGTGTGCATGTCGATGCAGACGGCGCAGCCGTTGATCTGGCTCACGCGCAGCTCCACCAACTCCTGCGTGGCGGCCGGCAGCGACGATTCCTTGAGTATCTTGCCCGCCGACATGAAGTGCTTGAAGGCCTTGCCGGCCGTCGGGTCGGCGAAGTAGTTCAGGCGCGCGTCCATCGTGTGCTCCTCCGCGCTCTCGTCAGGATGCCTACACTCCTTGAGACGAGACAGCCCGGCACCCTGTGACACGGACGCGTGTGACCCACGTCTCCCTGCCCGGTGCACTGGCTGCCGCGAGGCGCGGAGTCACTTCTCGCAGCCCAACTGCCCCGTTGCCTGCTTCGCGGCCCGCTCGGCCAGTCGGAGAAGGTCCTTTTCATGGTGACCGTCGTGGGTCGTGAAGACGGTCACGCCCAACGCTTCCTCACGTTCCGTCGGCAGGCCCGGACACGGCACGTACAGCGCGGCTGCGCGCGGGCCTGCGAAGCCGCCTTCGTACAGGTCGACGCGGTGCCGACCGGACGACCAGTCGAGTTCGGATTCCGTGATGTACTCGGCCCACTCGTGCCAGTCGTCCGGCGTGGTCGCCACCTCGAACTTCACGGCGATGCGATCGTCGGCCCGCACTTCACACGGGAACCGGGCAAACGGACCTTTGACCTTGTTCTCGGCCGACACCGAGTAGGAACGCGCCGGAGGGACCATCCGTCGCATCTCAGCCGTGTTGTCGGTACCCGTGACGTCGGAACACGCCTGCTGGGACGAGGAGCCGAACGACTTGACCCCGCCCTCCTCGGCAGTAAGCAGCTTGGCTGTCAGCCCCGCGGTAGTACACAGCAGCAGCACGATGACGAGGACCAGCACTTTTGTCCGCGAAAAGCGCGCGGCAAGAGAAATCATGAGCAGCCCAGCTGCCCTGAGGCGTGCTTGGCGGCCCGCTTGGCGAGCCGGAGGACGTCCTTTTCGTGACTGCCGTCCGGTGGCGTGAAGACAGTCACGCTCATGCCTTCATTCGCCCCCATTGCTTCCGCCCGTCCTGGACAGGGCAGGAACAGTGCCGCCGCGTGAGCGTCGGAGAAGCCACCCCCGTACAGGTCCACGCTGTGCCGGTCGGAAGACCAGTCGATGCCGGTGCGCGTGATGTACTTCGCCCAGTCCTCCCGATCCCCCGCCGTCTCCTTCACCAAGAGCCTCACAGCGACCTCGTCGTCGGCGCGCACCTCGCACAGCAACTTGGCGGACTTCTTGTTGACAAGTGTCTCGGATTTCACTGAATAAAAAGAGGCTTCCGGGACGATGCGGCGAAGCTCGGCGGTATTGCTCGTTCCGGTTACCGCGGAACAGTCCGCTTCCGTGGACTCGAAAGACCTGGGCGGGTTGCCGCTTTCGCCAGAGAGCAAGACAACTGAAAGGGCGGCCACTGCGGCAAGGAGCACAGCTACCACAACAACCAGCCACGTCACCGGCTTTGTGCGTTCACGACGGACGTCCATCATCACTCCGATGACTTCAAGGTCTTCACCTGGTCGCCACTGGTGAGTTCGGTAGCCATTGTCTGTCCCGCGACCAGCGCATCATTGAATCCGTCCTTCGATCCCGCACGTACCCAGGTGTCCCAATGGCCCGGGCCGTAATCTTCACCGCCATAGTCGTGGTACATCTTGTTGGTGGACGTGACGTCGTCAGCTTTGGCATGCGACCAGTAATCCGATGTCAGCTGTGCCTTCTCGGCGCCCTCGTTGTGGTCGTTGGCCATGTTCCACTCACTCGGCCCGACGAAGAGCCCTGATCCGGTCAAGCCGGAGATGAGCGCGCTGGCGACGGGATGGACGCCCCCGCGTGCCAGCAGCACGTTGGTGACGGTGGCCCCAGCGCCGTAACCCCACGTCCCGACACGGGTCTGTGCCTTCTCATAAGCGGCGTCGTGAGCAAGACCCTCACTGACCACGGCTTCCTGTCGACCAAGTGTGAGCGCGCCTGTGACATATCCCGACTGTCGGCTGACGCGCTCCACGACGTCCTCCGCGCGGTCCTTGGCGTCGGTGTCGGAGCCTTCGAACCGTTCGTACCATGGCAGTTGCGCCTGCACGTCGGGGTCCAGATGGTGTTTCAAGACCGCATCGCCATAGAGCTTCTGCCCGGCGAGCACTTCCTGGTATCCCTCGGGACTCTGTCCGAGAGATATCAAGAATCTGGCCACATTTGACTCGGCCTCTCCGCTCTTTCCGAATACCGCAGGCTCCCCGGCAACTGGGAACAATTGCTCGATCGCATTCATCTGGTGATCTTTCGGCAGGTTGGCCATCGCCGGATCCATTGGCGGCTTACCACTCTCCAAGCCGCGATAGATATCGGGCATGTACTCCCGCGCCATCCGGCCCAGGCTGTCGCCCATCTCCTTGTTTCCCGTGAGGAGAGACGGCTCGTCCGACACGGCCTTGACGACGTCTTCCATGATGCGTGCCTGGGCGGGAGTGTGTACCAGTGAGTCCGGTTTCGCGCCGGCGACGTGGCCGGTCGCCCCGGCTTCCAGCGCTTCGCCCATCGCGTCGCGTCCCGGCGTTCCGCCGTCGGAGCCCGGGAGCGATTCCCACTCTCGGTCTTTGAACAGATAGTCGAAGTGGGACTGCCCGCCCTTGCCGTCCTTACCGGTCTGTTCTTCCGGGTGGCCGAAAAAATCCGTGGAAGCTTCGGGGTTGTGCGAGAGGGCCTTCATGAAGCCGGTCATCGGGTCCACTCCAGCGTCCTTGTCGCTGCCAGGTCCGAAGTGCATCCGGTCCTGCTGGGCGTAGGAGGGAAGGTGGTCCCATGGCAGTACGTCCTCGCGTGTCCTGCCGCCCGGGCCAGGGTCCTTCACGTCACCCGTATGCTTCTTCTCGTAGGCGACCAGCGCGTCGCCGTAGTCGTTGAGGAAGGCACCGTCGTACCTGCCGTGTCGCATCAGATTGCTCATGGCTTGAAAGCCGAAGATCGGCTTGTGCGAGGCCGTGCCGGAGACCGGTTGGTCGCCGACCTGGATCACTCCCTTCTTCCACGCCGCCATGTCGCCGGACTCGGAGCGGGACGCCGTCGCCAAAGTGGTACCGAGACCGGTTTCCAACTCACCCAGCAGCTTCTTCCGCGCGTCCAGCAGCTTCCTGTGTTCACTGAACGTTTTCGTGCCGCTCCCGGCGCCCGCAGACTCCCACCTGTCGATCTCCATCGCCTTGGCAAAGAATGCGAGGGATTTCTTCGGCCCCATCTCGCTGGCGACTCGTTCCGCGAAGACAGGATCCTTACCACTGCGCTTCAGCCAGTCGTTGAGGTGATCGAGCTGGGTATTGCTCAGCTTGCTGGGGTCCTTCGAGGTCAGCTTGAGGACGGCGTCCGCGTCCTTGACAGCCTGACGTGTCTTGTCGAAGTCGGTGACGCGGGAGGAGAGGAAGTTGTACTTGTCCTTCGCCTCAAGCCGTAGTGCTTCGGCAGCACCCTTGTCGGTGATGTGGGCGGCCTTGAGGACCTTTTCGATGTCCTCGACGACAGCATCGATCTGCTTCTGAGTGGGCTTGGGATCGGCGTCTTCTCGTGGCTCCACGACACCGTTCGCCGTGACGTGCACACTCTTGTCGGCACTCGCCACCGCTTCCTTCAGGGCCTCCTTGTGGGCCTTCATCTTGGTGTGGAGACCGGCCAGAATCGTGTGCACGCTCCGGGCGGTCGCCAGCACGTCCTTGAACTCGCCCGCCGTTCTGGTCACGAATTTCTTCGTCACATCAGCGTTGTTCCCAGCCCAATCCGCTCCGTTTGCCTTTTTCGTGAGCCCTGCGGCAGTCGTGCCTTGTCCGTGCCCGTCCTCACCAACCAGCTCGACCAGATCGTCGACCATGTCCTTCCAGTCGTTGACCGCCTTCTTCAGTGTCCCCAACCGCAGGTCGTGGAGCTGACGGTAGGTGATCACGTGAATGCCCCCCTTGTGCTTTCCCGTACGTTGGTCGACCTACGCTGAACTACTTGATGTAGTCGTAGATACGGGAAACCGTCATCGCCTTACCCGCAGCATTCTTCATGCCCGTCTGAATGTCATGCTCATCCTTCGCATGCTGTGCCTTCGAGTAGTCGAGGTGATTGGAGATGTGCGCGCATGCTTCCTTGAGCGTACCCAGTTTGGTGTTCCAGGCGTCATGCAGCACGGTGAGCGCGGAACCGGCCTCCAGCCCGTCGTTGAACAACTGGGTTGCCGCATCGAAGGTGTTCTGCCGAGCCAGGTCCCCTGTGGTCGACAGCTGTGAGTGCAAATCGAAGGCCATGTTGCCGAGAGCTCCCAACTCGTCGTCACGAACGACGAGGTCACTCTCTTTACCGACAGGCTTGCCGTTCGCGCCGTCGGGCGGCAGCGCGTGGTTCAGCCGCATTTCGACGTGGCCGTCCCCGGTGGCGGTGTCCAGTCCAGTTGATCCGTCCATGTGAGCTGACACTGTTCCCCCTCCTGCAATCGGCTGTGTCAACACCGATCACAGGCCCCTACCCCACCACCCGCGGGCTTATAACCTCCGGCATTCTGGATAGATGGTGCATCCATCGGTCATTCGGGCAGGTCCAGTTCGGCCCACAGGGTTTTGGTGACCGGATCGTTCACCCGTTCTCCCCAGCGGTGCGAGAGGGCGTCCACCAGGAGCAGCCCGCGACCTGACTCGCACCCGTCCTCGGGCGGCCACGGCGCCCCCGGCGGCAGCGGCTTGTCCGCCCGCGCGTCGGTGACCTCCACCCGCAGCACTCGTGCCGGTGCCGCCTCGGTCAACGTCAGGCTCACCCGGAAGTCGCGGCCGATACTGCCGCAGTGACGCACGGCGTTCGCCGCCAGCTCCGCCACGATCACCGCCGCCGTGCGCGAGGAGGCACTGCGGTACGGAACCGCGTGCTCGTCCAGCCACTGTGTCGCGAGCAGCCGCGCGAGGCGCGCCCCGCGCCGGGTGGAACTGAGCTGTACGGCGAACGTGGCCGGCGCCGCGCCCACGTGCGGCGGCTCGGGATGGCGAATTCTGGCCGTTTGCGGATTCATAGGGTGACCGTCCCGCTACGCGGCTAGCGTGGCCCAGGTCAGGAGCGCGTCGCCCGCCAACGGGTACGGCGGCGCACACCTCCTGCGCGGGGATGTACGGGCCGCACGCCGTGACCGGATCACGGCGAACGGCGTTGACGCGAAGACCCGTTGAGGGCGCACGAGGACGTGAAGCGTATGACCAGCGCGAACGGAAGCAATCCCACCGACCGCAAGAAGGACGGCCGGGCCGTCCCCTCGCCCCGTACGGCGGACACCGCCCAGCAGCGCAAACGCGAGGACGACCGCCCCGGCATCTGGGTCGGCTACGGCAAACTGCTGCGCAAGTTCCGCCTCGCGGCGGGATACTCGCAAGAAGCCCTCGCCCCGCTGCTGGGCTACTCGGCGGAGCAGGTCGCCTCTGTCGAGCAGGGCCGCCGCCCGGCCAAGGCGCCGTTCACGGAGGCCGCGGAACGGGTGCTGAACGCGGGCGGCGTCCTGGCCACCCTCCAGGACGACGTGGACTTCGCGAAGCTGCCCGCCTTCTTCCGGGACTTCGTGCTGCTGGAGATGGAGGCGGTCAGCCGGTTCGAGTACGACCCGCTGCTGATTCCAGGATTGTTGCAGACAGAGGAGTACGCACGGGCTCTGTTCGAGGGCCACGTACCCATGCTCGGTGAGGAGATCATCGAAGACAGCGTCGATGCACGGCTGAACAGGCAGAGGATTCTCACCAAGAGCCCGTTGGTGGATTTCTCCTTCGTGATCGGAGAGGCGGCGCTGCGCCAGGAACTGGGCGGGCCGGAGACGATGAGGGAGCAGTACCGGCACCTGCTGCGCCAAGGCGAGCTTCGCAATGTAGCCGTCCAAGTCATGCCACTTGGAACCGGCTTCCACCCTGGCCTGCACGGTGCGATGGTGTTTGTGGAGACCTCGGAGCACCAGCGATACGGCTACTTCGAGGCGCAGGGTATCGGCCATGTCGTCAGTGACTCCATGCACGTGAGCGCATTCGCACTCCGGTATGGCAAGCTGCGATCGCAGGCGCTGAACGTCGAGGAATCAGCCGCCTTTATTCGAAAGTTGGCAGGGGAACGATGAGATACGAGCAGGAAGCAGCCCGGTCTCGGGAGCTGTCTTGGTTCAAGAGCAGTTACAGCGGCCCGGAGGGGGGCGACTGCGTCGAGGTTGCGCACGCTGTCGCCACCGTGCACGTGCGTGACTCCAAGGAGCAGCGCGGTCCCGTCCTGTCCGTACCGTCCGGCCAGTGGGTGGCGTTCATCGGGCATGTGGCAGGCCAGGGATGAACGAGCTGTCCTGGTTCAAGAGCAGCTACAGCGGCCCAGAGGGCGGCAACTGTGTGGAGGTTGCGCACGCTGTCGCCACCGTGCACGTGCGTGACTCCAAGGAGCAGCGCGGTCCCGTCCTGTCCGTACCGTCCGGCCAGTGGGTGGCGTTCATCGGGCATGTGGCAGGCCAGGGATGAACGAGCTGTCCTGGTTCAAGAGCAGTTACAGCGGTTCGGGCGGCGGCAATTGTGTGGAGGTTGCGCACGCCGTCGCCACCGTGCACGTGCGTGACTCCAAGGATCGGCGCGGCCCCGTCCTGTCCGTACCGTCCGGCCAGTGGGCGGCGTTCATCGGGCACGTGGGGCAGTCGCACAGCTGAGGCCGTTCACTTCGTCCCCGCCACCGGTCCGGGTGGCGGGGACGACGTGTGTCGGGTCCTGACGGGGTGGATGGCTGTTACAGGTTCCGGACAATCTTTCCGGCCAGGGTCGTGAACTTTCGCAGGAGGGGCCGCATCACACCTCCCGTAAGACGCACTCGACCAGACGGGGAGCGCCGGGCGGAGAGGCCCGGCGCCGGAAAAGAGGAACCATGACTGGCAAGCTCACTCGCGCCGTTCGCTGCACTGCCGCCGTGCTGGCCGTCGTCGCGGTCGGCGCGGGAGCCACCGCGTGCAACTCGTCCAGTGACAGGTCCTCCGCCAAGGCGGGCACACATGCCGACGCGGCGAAGGGCGAGAACACCTCGGGCGTCGAGGTGAAGGAGACCGCCCAGCAGGGTTCGCGGACCGACGCGGTGAACGCCTCCGCCGCCAACACCAGCAAGCGCTGCCACACCGGTGAACTGGACTTCACCTGGGGCGGCCCGCACGGTGGCGCCCCGGACATGGAAGCCGACCACCAGCAGGTCGCGACCGTCCAGCTGAAGAACGACGGTGGGCGCACCTGCACCCTGCGCGGCTTCCCGGGCGTCCAACTGATCAGCGAGTCCGGGGAGACCTGGGACCTGCGCCGCTCCGGGGACACGCCCAGCACCCTCACCCTGAAGCCCGGTGAGAGCACTGCCGCTGTCAGCATGAACATCCTGCCCGTGCCCAGTGACATGAAGGGCCCCGAGCGCTTCGTGCCCAGCAAGGTCCTGATCACCCCGCCCGACGAGACGACCCACGTCACCCTCGACTGGCCCTACGGCGGCGCCATTCTGGACCAGTCCGGCGCCACCCGCCCCGGCACCTTCGTGAACCCGATCGTCCTGGGCTGACCCCACCGCGTGCACCGCGTGCACCATGGGTGGGGCCGGCCGGCCCAGACGGAGATGAACGCTTCCGGCCCCGCTTTCGTGTATTTCTCGGATCACCGAGAAGGAGGACGGGATGGCTCACCTGTCGCAGCCCCGGCCCGTTACGCCCCGTGCGGACGAGCCGGGGGTGTCGCGGCGGTGTCTGCTGCTCGGCGCGTCCGCTGCCGCGCTCTCGGCGGCAGGGTGCAGCGGGGGGAAGGACGGGGGGAAGGACGCGGGGGAGGACCAGGCGCCGGATGGGTCGGGAGCCGGGCCCTCGGGCCGTGGGGCGGCCCCGAGCGGCGCGCTGGGCGCCAACTTCAACGAGGACCCCCGCGACCTGCGCTTCGCGCAGTTGCGTGAACTGTCCACGGGCTGGCTGCGCGGCTTCCTTCCGATGCCGGAGGTCGGCAAAGGCGCACCGGGTGGCCAACGGGCCGTGGCCACGCTGTTGGACGCGCACAACCGGGGGTACGGCACCGTCCTGTCGTTGAAGTTCCCCTACCACAAGCGTGCGTTGCCCGCAGCGGGCAGCGCGCTCATGGAGGCTGAACTCGCGCGTGTGGACAAGGTGGCGCGTGCCGTGCTGGGCAAGGTCGACATTCTGGTGATCGGCAACGAGCCGTTCCTGGAGAGCCGACGCGCCGACCGCGACGGCCCGGCCCTCAACCGCTTCTACGAGCAGCTGGCCGAGCACGTCGTCGCGTACCGCGAGAAGCATTTCCCGGACGGTTGCCCGACCCGCCTGTACATGGGCGCGCTCAATCGTCTCGACGACCCCGCCGAGCGGACTGCCGCCACCCGCCGATGGCTGGATTTCGTCCACAGCACACGGGAGATCGAAGGCGTCGACATCCATCCGCACGTGGACTCCCTCGACGCCGCCCAGCAATTCCTGGACTACGTCGTCCCGCACCTGCGCTCCGACCAGAAGTTCCTCGCGACCGAGTTCTCCCTCGTGCACAACTGGCGGGCGCACATGCGGGACAGGATTCCGCCCGGCTTCGCCCGGCGCTACGGCATCGAGCCGGAGACGCGGGTGTGGCAGCTTCTGAGGAGCGCGGTGGACAACCCGTTCCCCCAGGAGAAGTGGGACGCCTTCTTGGCCATGAGCCCCTGGTTCCACAAGAACCGGCACTACCTCCGGGAGCAGGTACAGCGCTTCCGCGACACGGGGAAGCTCGCCGTGGCCACCTACGGCGTGGCCCAGGCCGACGCGATGGTCCGCGACATCGGCCCCGCCAAGCAGCCGTGGCTCCTCAACAGCCTGTACGCCACCCGAACTGTGCGGGCGCGTCAGGACGGGGGATCCGGGCGCACCACGGCGTGGTTCGAGGACTTCAGGGCGTTGCAGCGGGACCGCGACCGCCGCCGGCTTGAGAACCGGGCGGATCCGCCGTGAACTTTTTCGTCCAGCCCGGCATCGAACTTCCTGCGAGCCCCGTACCGGCGCTGCCGCCATCCGGTACGGGGCTTCTCAGCGACCCGACCCCCTACTACAAGGACCGACGCTCCGCACCGGTGTCAGCCGGCGTAGCCGTCCACCTCGCGGGGGTTGCGAGGCCCCGGCCCCACATAGCGGGCCGAGGGGCGCACCAGGCGGCCGGTGCGCTTCTGCTCCAGGATGTGCGCCGACCAGCCCGCGGTGCGGGCGCAGGTGAACATCGAGGTGAACATGTGCGCCGGGACCTCGGCGAAGTCGAGGACGATGGCGGCCCAGAACTCGACGTTGGTCTCCAGCACCCGGTCGGGGCGGCGGGCGCGCAGCTCGGCGAGGGCGGCCTTCTCCAGGGCGAGGGCCACCTCGTAGCGGGGGGCGCCCAGTTCCTTGGCCGTACGCCGTAGCACGCGGGCGCGCGGGTCCTCGGCGCGGTAGACGCGGTGGCCGAAGCCCATCAGCCGCTCACCGCGGTCGAGCTGGCGCTTCACATAGGCGTCCGCGTCGCCGGTGCGTTCGATCTCCTCGATCATGCCCAGGACCCGGGACGGGGCGCCGCCGTGCAGGGGCCCCGACATGGCACCGACCGCGCCGGAGAGCGCCGCCGCGACATCCGCGCCGGTGGAGGCGATGACACGGGCGGTGAACGTGGAGGCGTTCATCCCGTGCTCGGCGGCGGAGGTCCAGTAGGCGTCGACGGCGGCCACGTGCTTGGGGTCGGGTTCGCCGCGCCAACGGCGCATGAAGCGCTCGACGACGGTGTCGGCCTTGTCGATCTCCTTCTGCGGCACCATCGGCAGGCCCTGCCCGCGCGCGGACTGCGCGACGTAGGAGAGCGCCATGACGGCGGCCCGCGCCAGGTCGTCGCGGGCGGTCTGCTCGTCGATGTCGAGCAGCGGCCGCAGGCCCCAGACGGGAGCGAGCATGGCGAGTGCCGACTGGACGTCCACCCGGATGTCTCCGGAGTGCACCGGGATGGGGAACGGTTCGGCGGGCGGCAGGCCGGGGTTGAAGCCCCCGTCGACGAGCAGTCCCCACACGTTGCCGAACGACACCTGGCCGACCAGGTCCTCGATGTCCACCCCTCGGTAGCGGAGCGAGCCGCCTTCCTTGTCGGGTTCGGCGATCTCCGTCTCGAACGCGACGACTCCCTCGAGCCCGGGTACGAAGTCGGACATCTGGCGGCTCCCTCGTGATGTGCCGTCAGAGCGGTGCCTGACGGGCGGAACGACCTGCTGGTGGTGGGCTGCGCGGGGCAGCGTGGTCTGCTGTGCATGCTGCGCATGCTGTGTGGGCGCGGCGAACGGTTCCGCTGCCGGCTTCTCGCGGCTCACGGACCGGGCCGTCACCTCGGTCATGCCCGCCCCGGTCGGTGGTCACGCTCCGCTGCCTGTGGCCTGGAGCACGCTGTCGGGCGGAGCGGCAACGATAGCCGCTGGTGTACGGCTGCCACAGCTCTCGGGGTCAGATTCTGTCGGTTCCGGCACCTGCACGGGAGGGTGAGATGAGGCACAGCGGCCGATTGCGGGCCCGCAGGTGTGCGCAGGGGGTCCACCGGGCAGACTGTCCGACCGGGACCGGGGTGGATGCTGCAAGATGGCTGCGTGCCTCACGCCGATGACGTTGACGACGCTGCTGCCGGGACCGCTGAAACCGCCGCTGCCGCCACCCCCACGGACCCGACCACTCTCGACCCCGCCGCGATGCGTGCCCACTACCGGGACGAAGGGCTCAGCGAGAGCGGGCTGGCGCCCGACCCCTTCGCCCAGTTCGCGCTCTGGTTCGCCCAGGCGACCGCCAGCGGACTGCACGAGCCCAACGCCATGGTCTGTTCCACCGCCGACGAGCGGGGCCGCCCCAGCTCCCGTACCGTCCTGCTGAAGCGCTACGACGAGCGCGGTTTCGTCTTCTTCACCAATTACGGCTCCCGCAAGGGCCGGGAGATCGAGGCGAACCCGTACGTCTCGCTGCTCTTCCCCTGGCACGGCATCGCCCGCCAGGTGATCGTCGCCGGTACGGCGGAGCGCACCGGGCGCGACGAGACGGCCGCCTACTTCCGGACCCGCCCGCACGGCTCCCAGCTCGGCGCCTGGGCGAGCGAGCAGTCCTCCAAGGTGGCCTCCCGGGAAGAGCTGGACAGGCTGTACGCACAGCTGGCGGAGCGCTACCCGGAGGGGGAGGACGTTCCGGCGCCCGCCCAGTGGGGCGGCTACCGGGTGCGGCCGGAGACGGTGGAGTTCTGGCAGGGCCGGGAGAACCGGCTGCACGACCGGCTGCGCTACCGCCTCGCGGCGAGCGGCGACTGGGAGATCGAACGGCTCTGCCCCTGAGCTGACCGCGCCCGTCACGGGCGCGAACAGGAAACGGCCCGTGGGCGACTCCCTCCGCCGGAGGCGGACGGCGTCGGTCGGACGAGTCCGACGAGCCCACGGGCCGGGTGACTGCTGTGGATTGGCCGGCGAACCGGCGTCACGCTAGTGGCGTCGGCCTCAGGCCGCAGCCACCTCACACGTCCGGTGATTGATCATCAGCCGGATCACCTCCTTTCCTGTGTGCTCCACACCGTAGGCACCGCCCCGGTGGGCGGCAAAGGAATTTCGGCGAATTTCGGGGCGACAACGATTTCGGGGAACTCGCTGTGTGCTGGGTCACGTTCGAGTTGAATGATCCGTACACACTCCGTGGCGCTCAGCGACGATCGTGATGCGGACAGCACGCGACAGACGGGCAAAGCAACAAGAACTACGCACAGCAACAAGAGCAACAAGAGCAACAAGAGCAACAAGGCCTACGAGGCAACAAGGCCTACAGGGCAACAGGGGCTACGAGGCAACAAGGGGGGCGCCGAGGTGGCGGCTCGATCCGAAACCCATTCCGCGTCGTCCTCGGACGGTGACGGCGGGCCCGACGACGAACTCCTGCTCGCCGCGCTGCTCGACGGCATGGACGCCGCGTTGTGCGCCTTCGACGCCGACGGCGTGGTCACCCACTGGAACCGCGAGGCCGAGCGGATGCTGGGCTGGACGCAGGAGGAGGCAGTCGGCCGCAAGGGTCTGGCCGGCTGGGCGGTGCGCCCGGCCGACGCCGAGGAGGTGGAGGGCCGGCTGCTCGACGCGATGCGTTCGCCCGGCCGGCAGGTCCACGAGTTCGCGCTGCTGACCAAGGACGGCGGGCGGGTGCTGGATGCGCACCAGTCCTCGGGAGTCAGCGGCGCCGACGGTCGCCCCAAGGGCGTCTACTGCGCGTTCAGCGAAGTGCACGCCCAGATCGACCTGGAGCGCTGCATCGCGCTGAGCGAGGCACTGCTGGAGGACGCCTCCTGGGGCGTGGTCCTGGTCGACGCCGATCTGCGGCCCACCGTCGTGAACGCCTACGCGGCCCGGGCCTTCCGGGTGCCGGCCCGTGCCACCATGCTCGGCCGCCCGCTGGGCGAACTGCTGGAGCAGGGCATGGAGGAACTGGAGGGCGCGCTCCAGCACGTGCTCGGCGAGGGAGCACCCCCCGCGCCCGCCGAGATATGGGTGACGCTGCGCCCGCACAGCGACCGCATGGCTGCGGGCCGCGCGCCCGCCGACACCGCGCCCGCCGACCGCGCGGACAGCGACCGGGCGGACACCGACCCCGGGACCGCCGACCCCAACGGCCGGAGCCGCCCCGCAGCCGGTGCGGGAGCGGGCGCCGACGAGGCCGAGGCGGCCACCGTCGGCACGGAGTCGGCGCGCCGCCGCTGCTGGCGCAGCGGCTTCCTGCGGCTGGCGTCACCGCTGGCGGAGGAGCCCGTGCCGCTGGGAGTCGCCTGGCTCTTCCAGGACGTCACCGCGCAGAAGCGGACCGAGCGGGAAGCGGCCCGGCTGCGCTTCCGCGACGGCCAGTTGCACCGCGCGGCGCGCGCCGCGGCGGAGTGCGCGGACCCGATGGAGGCCGCCTGCCTCCACCTGGAGTTCGCGCTGGCCGGTTTCGCCGACCACGCGCTGCTCGACCTGGTGGCCGAGCCGGGCCCCGAGCCCTCACGCACCCGGGACGCCTCGCTGGACGCGCTGCCGCCCCGCGACCCGCGGCTGGTGCGGGCCGCGCTGGCGCCCGCCGTCGAGCGCGGTCGGCCGCCGTTCATCGAACCGGGCACCGCCAGCGGCATTCCCGTCGCCTACCCGGAGGGCCATCCGGCGCTCCAGGCGTACCAGCGCTGCACATCCGTACGGGCCAGCAGCGGCGAGCAGCGCGGGCCGGACGCCGTGGAGTGGGCACGGACCCGCAAGTGGCCGCAGGGCACCGTGCACGGGCTGTGCACGGTGCTGCGCTGCCGGGGCCGCTCGCTCGGCGTCGTCACCTTCCTGCGCGACGCGGGCCGCCGCCCCTTCGACAGGGAGGACGCGGACTACGCGGAGCAGATCGCCGCACACGTCGCGGCGGCGGCCGACCTGGCGGTCGCGCTGCAGGGAGATCAGCGGTAGAAGATCCGGTCCGCGTACTCGTCCATGACCTGCGCGTTCCAGTCGTGTCCGCCGTCCACGTTGCCCGAGCGCAGCATGGGCGGCTCGACTCCCCGGCGTACCAGCTCGTGCGTGGCGGTGGCGACGATCGCCTGCATCACCGCGCTCGCCACCACCGTGGAGGCGGGCGCGAACGGCGCTCCGACGCCCTCGGCGGTCAGTTCGGCGTCACCGACGGCGATCCGGCTGTCGACGACGATGTCGCAGTGGTCCTTGAGGAAGGTGCCGGTGGTGTGCCGTGACCGGGTCTGCGCCGCGTACGCGACCGAGGTGACGCCGATGACCTTCAGGCCGAGCGCCCGGGCGTTGAGGGCCAGCTCCACAGGGAGCGCGTTGCGGCCGGAGAGGGAGATGACGATCAGTACGTCGCCGGCGCGCGCCGGGCTGGAGTCGAGCGCTGCCGCCGCCAGCCCGGAGACCCGCTCCAGCGCACTGCCGAGCGTGACGGGGGTGACGTCGACCCCGACGGCGCCGGGGACGTTCAGCAGGTTCATCACCGCGAGCCCGCCCGCCCGGTAGACGGTGTCCTGCGCCGGGAGGGAGGAGTGGCCCGCGCCGAAGGCGAAGATCCGGCCCCCGTCGGCGATGGTCTCGGCGAGCAGTTTGCCCGCCGCCTCGATGCCGGCCGCCTCGCCGTCCCGGACCTCCTTCAGCAGTGCGACAGCGGCGTCGAAGAATTCCCCGGCCGGCGTCCTGTCCGCACTCCCGTCCTGCTCAGCTCCCTCGATCTGCTCAGCCCTCCCGTCCTGCTGAGCCCTCCCGTCCTGCTCAGCCCTCTCGGCCTGCTCACCCATCGCGTGCCCTTCGCATCCGTCACCGCGGACCGGGTGACGCCCGCGGACATGCGCCGCACCCGATTCCGTTCCGTAGTACCGCGCTCACGGTGGGGTCCGGACCCTCTCCTGTCAACCGGCGGGCCGCAGCCGCGGCCACCGGCTCGCGGTCGGGTCGGGGCGGTTGTCGGTGCGATGCGTCAGAATTGCTTCCAGGGCCACCGCACAACTGACTAGGGGCTACGCAATGTCAGGACTCATCGACACCACGGAGATGTATCTCCGCACCATCCTGGAGCTTGAGGAGGAAGGTGTGGTCCCGATGCGAGCCCGCATCGCCGAGCGCCTGGACCAGAGCGGTCCGACGGTCAGCCAGACCGTGGCCCGGATGGAGCGGGACGGGCTGGTGACGGTCGCCGGGGACCGGCATCTGGAGCTGACCGAGGACGGCAGGCAGCTCGCCACCCGCGTGATGCGCAAGCACCGGCTGGCCGAGTGCCTGCTGGTCGACGTCATCGGACTGGAGTGGGAGCAGGTGCACGCCGAGGCGTGCCGCTGGGAGCACGTGATGAGCGAGGCGGTCGAGCGCCGCGTGCTGGACCTGCTGCGCCATCCCACGGAGTCGCCCTACGGCAACCCCATCCCCGGCCTCGAAGAGCTGGGCGAGAAGGCGGAGGCCGACCCGTTCCTGGGCGAAGGCCTGGTCAGCCTCAACGACGTGGAGACGGACGGTGACGGCAAGACCGTCGTGGTCCGCAGGATCGGCGAGCCGATCCAGATGGACGCCCAACTGATGTACACCCTGCGGCGCGCCGGTGTGCAGCCGGGCGCGGTCGTCAGCGTCAACGCGGGCGCCGCGGGCGGCGTCCAGGTGGGCAGCAGCGGCGAGGCGGCGGAGCTCGGCACGGAGATCGCCGCGCACGTCTTCGTGGCCAAGCGCTGACGCCCGCGGCGACCGGCCTGCCCCCAGCAGATCGGGGAACCGCGTCACCTGCCAGCACGTTCCGTATCCGGGGACGGCCGAGTGCGCCCCGGCGTGCCGACGGCCGCCCCGGCGTCCGTAGGCGCGCCGCGGCCTTCGGTGAGCGCCCACGCGCGTGGGCGTCTTCCCAAATTCTTCAGGCCGTACCAGAGTTGCCGGAACACGAGCGGCCATGTGCGTGCCGTGCGACGCTGCTGCCGGCGGAAGGGGAGCCATCGATGCTGTGTTCCGCGGGCCCCGCACCGCCCCACGTCGGGTGGGTGAGCAGCCGGGGCTCCCGCGCGTTCGGCCGCCGGAGCCCCCACACCCCAAGTCCCCCCCCCGCGACCCCGAGCCCCCAGCTCTCAAGGTCTGCCGCCCTCCCGGTTCCTGTCTCCCCCGGGGGACGGCGGGCAACCCCACAGCGTTGTCACTCGAAGGTGGGGTATTCGCCGTGAGAACCGGCTGTTCGAATAAAGGTTCGATAGTCTGACGCGGCGGTCACAGGAGTGGGGGTGTCACGACGCATGGTGCGACGGATCGATGTGACGGGGGCGGACGGACTCGGGCTCGCCGCCTGGGAGTTCGCCGACCCGCCCAAGGCCGGTCCCGAAGCCCTGGCCGGCGTCGCCGCGCCAGGCGCGACGGAGCAGGCCCCCGGCTCCGGACGGCGGACCGACACACAGCGCCGCAAGCCCTCCGGAGTGCTTTTACTGCACGGACTCATGGGCCGCGCCTCGCACTGGGCAGGCACGGCCCGCTGGCTCGCCGACCGCTACCGCGCCGTCGCCCTCGACCAACGCGGCCACGGCCGCAGCGACAAGCCGCAAGAAGGACGCTACGACCGCGAGGCGTTCGTCGCCGACGCGGAGGCCGCACTCGAACAGCTCGAACTGGCCCCGGTGGCGCTCGTCGGCCATGCAATGGGCGCACTCACCGCCTGGCAACTCGCCGCCAAACGCCCCGACCTCGTCCAAGCCCTGGTGATCAGCGACATGCGCGCCTCGGCACTCGGCGAGCAGTCCCAGCGCGAATGGGAGGAGTGGTTCAAGTCCTGGCCCGTCCCCTTCGCGACCCTCGCCGACGTACGCAGATGGTTCGGCGAGGACGACCCCGCGCTGGAGCGCTCCCGCCCCTCGCGCGGCGAGTTCTTCGCCGAGGTGATGTCCGAACGCGAGGACGGCTGGCGACCCACGTTCTCACCCGAAGTGATGATGCGGGTCCGCGAGGCGTGGGTGCACGACGCGCACTGGGACGAGTTGGCCCAGGTCCGCTGCCCCACCCTCGTCGTCCGCGGACTCGACGGTGAACTGGGCCGCGCCGAGGCCCAGGAGATGGTGCGGGTGCTGCCGCGGGGGATCTACGCGGAGGTGACCGAGGCCGGTCACCTCATCCACTACGACCAGCCCGACGACTGGCGTCGCGTCGTAGAACCCTTCCTCCAAGCCACCCTCACCCTCCCGGGGGGCACGCCGCCCCCCGGGGCAACCCCGTGAGGGCTGGTGCCCCCGCCTGTCGTGGGGGCACGCCCTCTTGCGTGTTCGAGGGGTCGTGTCGGGGGCTGCGCCCCCGACCTTCGGCCGGGAGGGCCCCACCCAACGCCCCCCGCTAGTGCTGTGACCGCACCCACGGCGTCACCTACTTCCACGGCTGCTACTCCGTGGGCGACGACCGCCTGTGGGGCGTCAACCGCCGCCGCAAGGGCACCGCCAACACCCTGGCCGCGCTGAAGTCGATCCACGCCGCCCGACCGACAGCGCCCCGATCTACATCACCGGCGCCGACATCCGCCGCTGGGCGAAGAAGAACAAGGCCGAGCTGTGCTTCACCCGGACCTGCACATCTCGGGCCAACCCGATCGAGGCCCACTTCTGCCCGCTGCGGCAGTTCACCGCGCCGCTACCTGCGCTGGCGCAACGCCAACGCCCATCCCGACGTACTTGCCGCCCAACGCAAGGAACATGCCCGCACCCGCAGCGAGAAGGGCATCCGCTGCGGCGGACGCCCCCTCAACGCCGCAGCCTGACCGACCGCGAACCGCAGCCCCGGAGTACCGAAAGGGACAAGTTCACGAGAAGGACAGCGACAGAGGAACGACTCAGGAGGCGGACGGCTCGATCTCCCCCGCAAAGACGATGACCTGGTCGATGAGGCTCCGCCGCAAATGGACGACGTCCGTTCCCGCCAGGCGGGGACCTCCATCCGGCGTGGTGAAGACCCACTGGTACCGGGCCCACTCGTCAGGCATGTCCACCGCCGAGCAGCGCACCATCGTGCCGGTCCCTGCCGGGTGGCGCCGAATGTCCAGCACGAACCGCTCGACCGCCGCGATTCCTTCGCTGCGACCCAACGGCCCCCAGAAGACCACGTCCGAGGTCAGAGCCTGGGAGAGCAGGGCAGTCACATAAATGTCGTCCGAGGCGTTGAACGCGGAGATGAACGTGTCGATCGCGGAGCGTGCAATCTCTTCCTGCATGCCCCAGTAATACCAGCCGTCTCGCGTGCGCTCGTCCCGCGAGCCGCCTTCCGATCACGGTGAACCATCCCGGTCACAGCACTGGGTGGGCTTCGCCCCCCTAGGACCCCCTGCCGCGACTTCGGCCCCCTATTGATGTACGTGGGATCCGCCTACTGCCCCCAATTCGGCCGGTGGCGACCCTGCGGGTCGAGTGGTGCCACTCCGCCCGCACCGGCGTCACCGGCAACGCAATTTCGGCTCCCTCCCGCAGGCGTAGGCGAGAGTAGGAAGAAGCTCATCAACATCGGGCAGCCACCGATTGGCCGCATTGGGCTCCCGCGCCCACTGCACAGCCCCCCGCGCCCCGACGCGGGTAGGCGGCGCAGCCACCCAGTCCCCGACGCCCCTGCCCCGCAAGTCCAACGCGGTGGGCGCCCAGCCGAGCCGGCGCAAGGTGGCGGGAACCTTCGCGGCGACGCCGGGCAGGACGAAGAAGAGCATCCGGCCGTCCGGCGTGCAGGTGACCGGCCCCAGCGGCTGGGCCATCCGTTCCAGTCGGGCGAGTGCCAGGCAGCCGACGGCCTCTGAGACCTCAAGGGCGTCGAAGGCGCGGCCGGTCGGCAGCAGGACGGCGGCGCGCGGCTCGGTCGCCCACAACCGGCGCACGGTTGTCGCGCTCCCCGTCGTCTCGTCCGCCCAGCGTGCGCGCGTGGGATGTGCGCCGGGCGCGGGGCAGGCGAGGTCGCCGCAGGAGCAGCGCGGGACGCCGTCCACCGTCTCCAGCCAGGTGCCGGGGAAGACGTCCCAGGCCCGCTCCTGGGTGTAGCGCACCGCGTGTTCGAGAGGCGGCGCAGGCGGCGCCTGCGCCGCACCGCGCTGCTTGGGCAGACGCGCATCCGTGGCTGCTCCAGAGGTATTCGTTGTCACTCCAGAGGTAAAGGTGATGGTCTCTTCCACGACCATCACAACTTTTACCCCTCGCGGGGGTTACGGGGGCGGAACGGGGCGGTCCGAGGCGCGACGGCGCATGCACCCCCCGTGCACTCGCTGTTTTCGCTGCGCAGGGGGCAGCCCGCGCTCGGAACGGCGCATCGTGGCATGTGTGGGGGCGCGTGCACAGAAGAGCGGTCTTGGGTGGGTAGTCCCTCTCCGGTGCATTGTGCTGCGAAGGGCGGGGTTTGCAAGGAATCACAGGCATATGCGCCGAGCAACGCACCAAGCGCGAAGGCGCCAAGCGCGCACCGCAAGCCGCAAAGGCGCGCACCGCAAAGGCGCGCACCGCAAAGGCGCGCACCGCAAAAGCGCGAAGTGCAGTGATCATGCCGGGTCTTCAGCACGGAAACCACGGAGGGGGATCGCATGGCCGCCAGGCCCCTCGTTGCGAGGCAGCCCAACGAACGTCTGCAGGCGCTCATCCAGGAAGCCGGGTGCTCGAACGCGGGCCTGGCCCGCCGCGTCAACATGTGTGGTGCGGAGCACGGGCTGGACCTGCGCTACGACAAGACCTCCGTCGCGCGTTGGCTGCGCGGCCAGCAACCCCGTGGCCGGGCTCCTGGAATCATCGCCGAGGCCCTCGGCCGCAAGTTGGGCCGTACGGTGACGATCGACGAGATCGGCATGGCCAACGGCAAGAACCTCGCCTCAGGTGTGGGCCTCCAGTTCGCGCCGACGGTCGTCGGCGCGGTCGAGCAGGTCTGCGAGCTGTGGCGCAGCGACGTGGGCCGCAGAGACTTCCTGACGGGCTCGACGGTGGCCGCTTCGGCGCTGGTCGAGCCGAGCAGGGACTGGCTGATCACGCAGCCCGACCACCAGGTCGCCCGTTCCTCCGGTGCCCAGGTGGGTGTCGCGGACGTGGCGGCCGTGCAGGCGATGACCGAGGCGCTCTCCGACCTCGACCACCGCTACGGCAGCGGCCATATCCGCCCGGTGGTGGTGCACTACCTCAACAGTGTCGTCTCCGGGCTGCTCGCGGGCTCGTACAGGGAGGCGGTCGGCAGGTCGCTGTTCGCCACCGTCGCCCGGCTGACCGAACTGGCGGGCTACATGGCTGTGGACACCGGTCAGCACGGGCTGGCGCAGCGCTACTACATCCAGTCGCTGCGACTGGCGCAGGCGGCCGGGGACCGCGCCTACGGCGGCTATGTGCTGGCCGCCGGGATGAGCCATCTGGCCGCCTCGCTCGGCAACCCGCGCGAGATCGCGCAGTTGGCGCGTGCGGCGCAGGAGGGGGCGCGCGGGCAGGTGACGCCCCGCGCCGAGGCGATGTTCCACGCCGCGGAGGCGCGCGGGCATGCGTTGATGGGGGACGCGCGTGCCTGCCAGAGTTCCGTCACCCGGGCGTTGACGGCGATGGACGGCGCCGACGCGGCGGCCGACTCCGGCGACGATCCGCCGTGGATCGCGCACTTCGACCGCGCCTACCTCGCGGACGAGCTCGCCCACTGCCACCGCGACCTGGGCCAGGCCGAGAGCGCGGCGGCGCGCGCGGAGGAGGCCGTCACCGGGCACCCGGAGGGCCGCGCGCGGCGGCGCGCGATCGGGCTCTTCCTGCTGGCGGACGCGCAGGTGCAGCAGCGCGAGGTGGAGCGTGCCTGCCACACGGGCGGGCAGGCGGCACAGCTGCTCGCCGGTCTGCGCTCGGACCGGGGCGCGGAGTATCTGGACGACTTCCGGCAGCGGCTGGAGCCGTACCGCGACGAGCCGGTGGTGCGGGAGTTCCACGAGAGTCTGGGGCTGGCTGCGGTGGCGTGAGGAATCCGAGTGGCCGAGTGCCACGGCCCTTGAGATATGCCGGAAACCTCCTCTTCCGGGGGCTTCATCTCGACATGAGGTGAAGGAAGGGTGTCCGCACATCTGGGTGCGTGGTCCCCCGTTGGCGTGACCCGGTAGCGTGAGCCGACGCTTCCGCTAGCCATGCGAACGAGGAGTCTCGGTGACAACGCACAACGGACGCGGACAGGACGGGACTTCCGGCTCCGCCGGTGACGCCCTGCCCGCCTCCACGACCCCGTACGAAGGGGTCGTGCTGCCTGCCAACGGCGACCCTTGGACTCCTCAGCAGCAGCGCCAGGTCCAGTCCGAACGCGACCGCGTACAGCCCCCTGTCGGGCAGCCGTGGGGCCGGCCTTGGGGGCCGGGTTCCGAGGCGGCCCAGGCCGAGGGTGCCGCGCACGGCGACGGCACCGCGCCCGGCGGCGCCCCGCAGGGCGGTCCGGGTTACTGGGGCGCCCCCCAGCAGAACGCCCCCTCCGGTTCGCTGCCTCTCCCTCCGGAGGGCACTCCGGCCCGCCCGTCGCACCCACCGTCGCCGCCGACGCCCGAGGGTGCTGGACCGCTGCCCCCGGCAACCGGTCCTGGCGGTCCCCAGGGCACGGGTGGTCCCGGTGGTCCTGGTCCGATGCCGCTGCCGGACGGCCCGGGTGCGATGCCGTCCGGCAGCACGGCGGGGTACGCCCGGCCCGAGCCGGACGCGTACGGGCAGCAGCTGCCCGGCGCCATGCCGTCCACCGACCCGTACGGGCAGCCGGGTCCGGGTGTCGGAGCGCCGGAGCCGTACGGGGCGGCACGGCCCGCCGGGCCGGGGCGGCATGCGATGCCGGCCCCGCCGACCGCCCCGCCGGCCTCGCCCCCTTCACCCCCTTCCTCCTCCGCCGCCCCGCAGGGTGGTGTCGGTGACAGCGACGCCACCCAGATGCTGCCGCCGTTCCCGACGGGTCAGCCGCTGCCCGGAGGCTCCGTCGGCCCCGACGACGGAACCCAGTTGCTGCCGCCGCAGCAGCCGGCCGGACCGGTGGGCGGGGGCGCCGACAGCGAGGCCACGCAGTATCTGCCTCCCATGGCGGGCGGCGTGGGCAGCGGCGTGGGCAGCGGCGTGGGAAACGACTCCGAGGCGACCCAGATGCTCCCGCCGATGTCCGCCGCGGGCGGCGCCCCCACCGGGGGCGGGCAGGGGGCCGAGGAGCCGGGTGAGCGTCGGCCGCTGCCGGAGTTCGACAATCTCTTCAGGTCCGACGCCCCGCGGTCGGGGGCCCCGGGGCAGGCGGGCAGCGACGAACCGGGTTCCACCCAGAGCCTCCCCGTCTTCGACCAGGCGGCGCAGCAGCAGCCGGCGCCACCGCGTGGCGGCTACGGCTACCCGCAGCCGGGCTCCCAGCGCGGCGGCTACGGCTATCCGCAGCCGGGCTCCCAGCGGGGCGGCTACGGCTATCCGCAGCAGCCGCCGGGTCCCCAGGGCGGCGGTGGCGGCTACGGCTACCCGCAGCCGGGCTCCTCGCAGTACGAGCCGCAGGTCGGTGGCCGGGCGGCGCGGCGCGATGCCGACCGGGGCCGGCGCAGAACGCCTCCCTGGCTGCTGATAGGCGGCGGTCTGGCGGGGGTCGGCCTCTGCGGCCATCGGCCTGGTCGTCGGCCTTCTCCTCGCGAACGGCGGTGACGGTTCGTCCGAGGAGAACCCGAAGCCGTCGAGCGCGCCGGCGGGGGAGGAGTCCCCGGCGCCGGATCCCGCCGAGGCGCAGGCCAAGAAGCTGGACGCGCTGCTGGCGGACAGCAACAACAGCCGCTCCGCCGTCGTGCGTTCCGTGCAGAACATCCGGGCCTGCAAGTCGCTGGGCAAGGCGGCGGCCGACCTGCGGGCCGCGGCCAAGCAGCGCACCGGCCTGGTGCGGCGGCTCGGCGAGCTGAAGACGGACCGGATCCCCGACAGCGCGGAGCTGAACTCCGCGCTCAAGAGCGCCTGGCGGTCCTCGGCCTCTGCGGACACCCACTACGCGGCCTGGGCGGATCAGGCGGCGCGCAAGAAGGGCTGCCACAAGGGCAAGGCGAAGCCGACCAAGCAGCTCGCGGCGGGCAACCGCGCCAGCGGCTCGGCGACCATCGCCAAGAAGAAGGCGGCACGGCTGTGGAATCCGACGGCGAAGAAGTACGGCCTCGAAGAGCGGCCGTACGGCTCGCTGTGAGCGGGTCCGGCGGGGGAGCCGGGGCCCGCGCCCGGGGGCCGGCGCCCGGAACGTAGGGTCGGTCACCATGCAGCAAGCAGGTTCCGTGAAGTCTTCCCGACGTGGCCGTCGTTCCACCACCATAGGCGGCATGCCTGTCAACGACGTGCCCTGGTGGCGCTGGCGCAGCAACGTGCGTTCCGCGCTGCACATGCTCTCCGACCAGACCTTCCAGCACGAGTGCTGGCTGGCCGGACTCCCCGGATACGGCGATGTCACGGATGCCGTCTACCGCCTGGTCGAGGACACCTGGCTGGACAACTGGTCGGCGGAGAAGTACGTCGGAACGATCTTCCGGGACGCGCAGGAAGCCCAGCTCGTGGACGCTGCCGTGCTGCGGGTACTGCGCATCATGCATCAGGTCGGCGCCGACGCCCCGGTCGCCTCCTACCTGGAGCACCCGGCGTGGCCGGACGCCGTACGAGCCGCCCGGGAGGCGCATGTGCTGCTCGCCGGCAACGACGGTGAGGACCCGGACGAGCCCCCGCGCTCGCTGGAGGTCCTGGCGATCATGCTCAGGACGGTGTGAGGGGGCCACCCGTGGCCACCGACCGGCCGGGGGGCCGGGGCCGGGAGCGCTGGTGCGGGGCACCTGCCGCGATGTGCCAATCTTGAGGTCATGAGCCAGTCGCACCCCGCCCCCGACAATCCCGCTGAAGTCGCCGAAAGCGAACAGGCGGGTCAGTTCGTCCTCACTCTCTCCTGCCCGGACAACCAGGGCATCGTGCACGCCGTCTCCAGCTATCTGTTCATGACGGGCTGCAACATCGAGGACAGCCAGCAGTTCGGGGACCGTGACACCGGGCTCTTCTTCATGCGCGTCCACTTCACCGGCAACACCACCCTGGAGAAGCTGCGGGCCAGCTTCTCCGCCGTCGGGGACTCCTTCCGGATGGACTGGCAGATCCACCGGGCCGAGGAGAAGATGCGGGTCGTCCTCATGGTGAGCAAGTTCGGGCACTGCCTGAACGACCTGCTCTTCCGCTCCAGGATCGGGGCCCTGCCCATCGAGATCGTCGCCGTGGTCTCCAACCACACCGACTTCGCGGAGCTGGTCGCCTCCTACGGCATCCCCTTCCACCACATCCCTGTGACGAAGGACACCAAGGCGGCGGCCGAGGAACGGCTGCTGGAACTGGTCGAGGCGGAGCAGGTCGAACTGGTCGTTCTGGCCCGCTATATGCAGGTCCTCTCCGACAACCTCTGCAAGCGGCTGTCCGGGCGGATCATCAACATCCACCACTCCTTCCTGCCGAGCTTCAAGGGCGCCAAGCCCTATCACCAGGCGCATGCGCGCGGCGTCAAACTGATCGGCGCGACGGCGCACTATGTGACCGCCGACCTCGACGAGGGGCCGATCATCGAGCAGGAGGTCGAACGGGTCGGCCACGACGTCACCCCCGAGCAGTTGGTCGCCGTCGGGCGCGACGTGGAGTGCCAGGCCCTGGCGCGTGCGGTGAAGTGGCACAGCGAGCACCGCGTCCTGCTGAACGGCCACCGCACGGTGGTCTTCACCTGACCGGCAGCGGTCCCGGCCCGACCGGGCGGAAGGGCCGGTGCTCGCATGTCCGCGCGAGCACCGGCCCTTCCCTTCCCGCCCGCTGGTGTCGCTTCCTGCCCGCTGGTGCCGCCGACTCCTCGGGGCCGGGTCAGAGCCGGGACAGGGACGCGGTGGCGTAGAGGACGTCCCGGACGGCCTGGAGGTCTCCGTCCTGCCCCGCGGCGGCTTCCAGAGGCGGGACGTGGCCTGCGGCGAGTTGGCAGAACTCCAGACCGTCCAGGGCGATGTGCGCCACCTTGCCCTCCGGGGAGGCGCGGGCGCCGGGGGAGTCGAGCGGGATGTACCAGTCGCCCCCTCCGTTGCCCTCGACCTCCAGGTGCAGGGTCCGGCCGGGCGCTCCCGCCGCGGCCAGGCCGTGGGGCGGCGGTGCGAGCCCGGTGCGGCGACGGGCCGCGAGCGCGCCGGGCAACTGCCGGGCGGCGAGGTCGACCAGCAGATTGAGATGGGCGGGGCCGGGTGGCCCGTACGGGTAGTCGACGGCTTCCGCGATGTCCTCGGCGTGCATCCAGCACTCGAACGCCCGGTCCAGGAACGCGTCGCGCAGCGGCAGCGAGAAGTTCCCGTAGGAGACGAGTCGGTTGCGTGCGGCGCTCGGACCGGAGCCGCTGTCGTCGTCCGCGGCGAGGAACGACACGTCGCGGATCATGGCGTGGCTCTGCTCCCGCCAGGGTTCGCGGACTGCCGGGGTGTGGTGCCCGCCGTCCTCCAGCGCCCAGTAGATCTCCGTACGGGTCTGCGGGTCCGCGCCGGGCTCGCCGCGGCGGGCCTGGGAGAAAGGGGCTCCGGAGAAGGGGGCTCCGGAGGAAGTGGGCCGGGGAGAACGGGACCCGGTGGGAAGGGCGTCGGCGGGCAGCGGATCGGGCAGCCCGATACCGGCGGCCACCAGCCCGTCGACCGCGAGCAGATGGCCGATGACGCCGGCCACGGTCGTCTCCCGGGTGGTCTGCCGGTCGCCGTCGAACCAGCGCAGCTGTACGGGCGCGCGCCACTCCGCGTCGGCCATGTCGCGCAGCAGTGCGTCCAGCCGGGCCGTCTCCGCGTCGTAGGGGGCCGCCCAGGTGGGCATCGGTATACGCGCCGGGCGGCGGTCCAGGCAGCCTTGGAGGACGCGGGAGCGCAGCATGGGGTCGAGATCGAGGCTGTCCTCGGCGTGCAGTAGTCCGACCGCGTCACGCAGCCGCAGTGCTTCCTCGGCGCAGGGTGCGCAGTCGGTCAGATGCGCTTCGACGGCGGCGGTCTCCTCGGCGGAGCAGGCCGCCAGCGCCCAGGCGCCGAGGAGCGAGGTGAGGATCCGGTGGTCGTGTAGTTCGCCTTCCGGTGCGGCTTCGGCGGTGCCGGTCGTCGGGGAGGGCTTGCCCGGTCCCGGCCCGGTGGATCGCCCCGGGCCGGGCGGTGTCGGTGGTGTCGGTGGCGTACTCATGGACGGTGTCCCGCGCCGGGCGGTGTCATGGCGGGCCGCGTCATGGCGGAGGAGAGGAGTTGGAGCCCGAGCCGCAGCCGGCGGCGGGCCTCGTCCTCGGTGACGCCGAGGCTGCGTGCCGTCTGCCGGTAGTCGTGGCGCTCGAAATACGCCAGTTCGAGCGCGGCGCGCAGTGAGGAGGGCATGGAGGTGACGATGTAGTCGGCGCGTGCCGCGGTGGCGGCCGTACGGACCTGCTCCTCGAACCGTTCGGCCTGCTCCGGCGAGCAGGGGCCGGCGCTGCGCTGCTGCTGCCGCAGCCTGCCGGTCGCCGTCCGCTGGGTCAGCTCCGCTATCCACGACCGCATCGGGCCCTCCCGCGGGTCGAAGGTGTGCGGGTTCTCCCAGATCTGTGCGAAGACGTCCCGGGTGGCCCTGTCTGCGGCCTCCTCGTCGTCGAGCACCCGGTAGGCGAGGCCGTGCACGAGGGAGGCGAAGCGGTCGTAGAGCTCGCCGAGCGCCGCGGCCTCGCCGCGCGCGAGCCGCTGCTGCATCTTCCGGTCCCAGCGCGGTGGTGTGTCGTTCGCCATGGTGGCCCCCAGCCCCTCGGTTCCGCCGTCCGCTTCCGGTCCGCGGTCGGCGGTGCCGCTGTCGGCGGTCCCTTCCGCCTCTTGTGATGCCCGTCAACTCCTCGAATGTAGTGCGAGCCGCTGACAACGCACGCCCCTTTTGAGGCAACGCGCGCCCCGGAATGGTTGCCCAGGGTGCAGATTTCGTCACGGAGAGCTCGGTTCGGACGAGGTGGAAGGGGCGCAAGAGGTGTGAGCTGCCGAGCGTTATGGGGGCGTGACCACAAGTTCTCGCAGGTTCCCCTGGGTAATACCGCCCGACCGCATAGGGTCGTTTCCCTGGGAGCAGTTTTGGAGGGGTGGGCCGGGGCAGCCGACTGTTGTGGGCGATCGACGAAGGGGTTGCGGGGAGTGTCGTTGAAGGTGCTGGAGGAGGAGCGGGGCGGGTGGGCCGTGCTCCGCGTCTCCGGTGAGCTCGACCTGGTCACGTCACCCGCCGTGCGGCAGCATGTGCACGATGCCGTGGCCGAGGGACGCAGAAGCCTGGTGCTCGATCTGTCCGATGTCCTCTTCTGCGATTCCAGCGGAGTGGGTGTCCTGATCGCCTCGCGGCGGCTGATGCGGTCCTGTGCGGGGCGGCTGCGGCTGATCCTGCCCGCACGCGGCGCCGAGGACGGCTCGCATGTGAACCGGGTGCTCGCGGCGCTGGGCGTGCGGCGGCTCTTCGACTGCTACCCGGATCTGGCCACGGCCACCGAGGCGCACACCGCCACGGGTCCTCTCACCGCCTGAGCCGCCCCGGGCCGGGCCTCTCCCGGCGTGAGGGGCGACCGGGCCGGCCGCCGAGGGGCCCCGGACCGGCCGCGAAGGCCGCAACCCGCCGGTCAGCCGAATCTCTCCCGCAGCTTGTACTTGAGCACCTTGCGCAGCGTCTCGTTGCGCGGCAGCGCCTCCAGCACTTCCAACTGCTCGGGCAGCTTGTAGGTGGCCAGCCCCTCCCCGCGCAGATGTGCGGTCAGCTCGGCGAGCGTGACCCGTGGCGCACCTTCCGGCTGTTCGACGACGGCGCAGACCCGCTCCCCCCGCTCCGGGTCGGGCAGCCCGATCACGGCCGCGTCGGCGACCCCGGGATGTTCGTAGAGGAGTTGCTCGATCTCCTTGGCCGAGATGTTCTCGCCCTTACGGATGATGATGTCCTTGGTGCGGCCGGTGAGCACCAGGTGCCCGCTCTCCCGTAAGTGCCCCACGTCTCCGGTGATCAGAAAGCCCTCTGTGTCGAAGGCCGCGGCGGTCCGGTCCGGATCCAGATAGCCCTGGCAGACCGCCTCGCCGCGCAGCCGGACCTCGCCCTCGCTCCCGGGCGGCAGCGGTGCGCCGTTCGGCGCGGTGATGCGGATCTCCATCCCCGCGGGCGGGCGTCCCTCGGTGGTGGCGAGCTGTTCCGGTGCGTCGTCGGGGTCGCCCATCGTGATCATCGGGGCTTCGGTCATGCCGTAGCCGTGGGTGAGTTGGCAGCCGAGTTCGGTGACGACCTCGTGGTAGAGCTCGGCGGGTTTGGGTGCGCCGCCGCCGGCGAGCAGCCGCAGGGTGGGGAGCAGCTTCTCCCCGGGGTGCTTGCGCTGTTCGGCCAGGAACATCGAGTAGAAGGCGGTCGAGCCACCCGCCGAGGTCACTCCGTGGCGCCGGTAGCCCGCCAGCGCGTCCGGCAGTGCGAACTTCTCGAACAGCACGGCGGGGAACCCGTACAGCAGCAGCATCACCAGGTAGTCGGGACCGCCTATGTGTGCGTAGGGAAAGGCGATCGAGCCGACGTCGTCCGGGCGCAGCCGCAGTGCGTGCGCCAGACAGGAGCCGCCGGCGATGAGGCCGCGGTCGGTGTGGCGCACTCCGCTCGGCTCCGAGGTGGTGCCGGAGGTCCAGTAGATCCACCGCACTGTCGTCCCGTCGTCGGGCGGCGGTGGAAGCGGGACGGGGGAGCCGGGGTCGGCGTCGGGGAGGGAGTCGTGGACGAGGAGTGTGCGCAAGGCGGGCTCGTGCGGCTTCCGGGCGCGGTCGGCCAGCGCGGCGTAGTCGGTGCCGTGCCACTGCCCGGGGTGTACGTACCAGGCGGCGTCGGTCGCACGCAGGGCGAGGGCGACTTCGCGCTCCCGGTGGCCGGGGATCAGCGGCGTCTGCCGTACGCCGAGCCGGGCCAGGGCCAGGGACAGGACGACGGTTTCGATACGGGTGGGCAGTTGCCAGGCGACGGTGTCCCCGGGGCGCACGCCCTGTCGGTGCAGTCCGGCGGCGGTGCGTTCGGCACGGGTGCGCAGTTCGCCGAAGGTGAGACAGGAGTCGTCGTCCGGGTTGTCGGCGGCCTGGATGAGCGCGGGCGCTGCCGGGCTGAGCTCGGCCCGTCGTACGACCAGCTCCCACAGGGTGCGCGAGGTGCCGAGCTGGTGTGCGACCGCGGTCGCGCCACCCTCGGATTCGTCGCGCCCGGCCCCTCGGTCTTCGGTGGACATGCCGGCCCCCTCGGTTCTGCTCGGCTCCCGCCTGCGGGACGCCCGCGACGAGCTGACGGAGCGTCAGATGGTGCGGGAAGCGTAGAAGGCGACGCCTTGTCGGTCCAGAGGCGCGGGGCTAGCCTCTTTCTGACGGGGCATCAGAAAAACGGTATGGCGAGGGGGCCACGCCCGTGACCGAACTACCGCGCATCATCAGCGTCGACGACCATGTCATCGAGCCCGCACACCTCTTCGAGACCTGGCTGCCGGCCAAATACCGGGACCGCGGGCCCAAGCCGCTCACCGCCGGTATCGGCGAGTTGGAGTACGTCGGCGGCAAGTACCGGATCACCATGGACCCGGACGGGCCACCGACCGACTGGTGGATCTACGAGGACCTGAAGTTCCCGTACAAGCGCAACATCGCCGCCGTCGGCTTCGACCGGGACGAGATGACACTGGAGGGCATCACCCGCGACCAGATGCGCCCCGGCTGCTGGGATCCGGCCGAACGCCTCAAGGACATGGACCTCAACCATGTGGAGGCGTCGCTGTGCTTCCCCACCTTCCCCCGCTTCTGCGGGCAGACGTTCGCCGAGGCGCACGACAAGGAGGTCGCGCTGGCCTGCGTACGCGCCTACAACGACTGGATGGTCGAGGAGTGGTGCGGCGACTCGGGCGGGCGGCTCGTCCCGCTGTGCCTCATCCCGCTGTGGGACATCGACCTGGCCGTCGCCGAGGTACGCCGCAACGCGGGACGCGGCGTGCGGGCCGTCACCTTCAGCGAGATCCCGACGTATCTGGGGCTGCCCAGCATCCACAGCGGCCGCTGGGACCCGTTCTTCGCCGTCTGCGAGGAGACCGGCACCGTCGTCAACATGCACATCGGCTCCTCTTCCCAGATGCCCGCCGCCTCCCCCGACGCGCCCCCGGCCGTGCAGGCGTCGCTGTCCTTCAACAACGCCATGGCCTCGATGATGGACTTCCTCTTCAGCGGCGTCCTGGTCAAGCACCCGCGCCTCAAGCTCGCCTACAGCGAGGGACAGATGGGCTGGATCCCCTACGCCCTGGAGCGCGCCGACGACGTATGGGCGGAGCACCGCGCCTGGGGCGGCGTGCGCGATCTGATCCCCGAGCCGCCCTCCACCTACTACTACCGGCAGATCTTCTGCTGCTTCTTCCGCGACAAACACGGGGTGGCGGCACTGGATGCGGTCGGCCGCGACAACGCCACCTTCGAGACCGACTACCCGCACGTCGACTCCACCTTCCCGCACACCAAACAGGTCGCACTGGACCATGTGCGGGGACTGGACGAACAGACCGTCCACAAGCTGATGCGCGGCAACGCCATCCGCATGCTGGAACTCGACCTGGTGTGAGGAACCCCTTGGTGCGAGGCCCCGCAGCGAGGCCCCGTGCAGTGAGACCCCCTGCGGTGAGGGGCACCGGCCCGGCGTGAGGGAGCGGCCATGGAACTGGCGTACACGCAGGAGGAAGAGGAGTTCCGGGCGCGGCTGCGCACCTGGCTCGCCGAGGTGTTGCCCACCCTGCCGCCCCGTCCCGACCCGCTGGACTGGCCGGCCCGGCGCGCCTACGACATGGACTGGCAGCGCAGGCTCCACGACGCCGGATACGCGGGCCTGCACTGGCCGAAGGACGCCGGCGGCCGGGGCGCGACACCCACCCAGCACCTGATCTTCCTGGAGGAGACGGAGGCGGCCGGAGCCCCCTACGTCGGCGCCGGATTCGTCGGACTGCTGCACGCCGGGCCGACGATCGCCGCCGAAGGCACCCCGCGGCAGCGCGCCCGCTGGCTGCCGCCGATCCTGCGCGGCGAGGAGGTGTGGTGCCAGGGGTTCTCCGAACCGGACGCCGGCTCCGACCTGGCCGCACTGCGCACCCGTGCGGTGCGCGACGGCGACACCTATGTGGTGACCGGCAGCAAGATCTGGACCTCGCACGCAGAGGTTGCCGACTGGTGCGAACTGCTCGTCCGTACGGACCCGGAAGCGCCCCGGCACCGGGGCATCAGCTGGCTCGCCCTGCCCATGGACGCGCCCGGCGTCACCGTACGGCCGCTGCGTACGCTGGCCGGCTCGCGGGAGTTCGCCGAGCTCTTCCTGGACGAGGTGCGGGTGCCGGTCGGCAACCGGGTCGGTGCCGAGAACGACGGCTGGCGCGTCACCATGGTGACCCTCTCGTTCGAGCGCGGCACCGCTTTCGTCGCGGAGGTCGTCGCCTGCCGTCGCACCCTGCGGCTGCTCGCACGGCGGGCGCAGCGGAACGGCTGTTGGGACGACGCGACAGTGCGTCGTCGGCTGGGACGGTTGAACGCGGAGTTCAGCGCACTGTGGCGACTCATCCAGTGGAACGTCAGCGAGGCCGCGCACGGACTGCGCCAGGGCGGCACGGGCGCCCCAGGAGTGGGCGGTTCGGTGTTCAAACTGCGCTACTCGCACGCGCGGCAGGAGCTGTACGAGACCGCTGCGGCGGTACTGGGCCCCGCGTCGCTGGAGCTGTCGCAGGAGTGGGCACTGGAGCGGCTGTCCTCCCTCTCGTACACCATCGCCGCCGGCACCTCGCAGATCCAGCGCAACATCGTCGCCGAGCGCATCCTCGGCCTGCCGAGGGGGCGGTGAGGGCCGGATGGACTTCAGGCTGACAGCGGACCAGGAGGCGCTGCGGCGCGGTATGCGTGAACTGCTGGCGGCGCGCTTCGGGCGCGAGGCGCTGCGGGCCGCGGTGGACGGCGACGAGCAACAGCAGGTCGTCGACGGCCGCCTGTGGCGCGAGCTGGGGGAGGCGGGGCTGTTCGCGCTCCGGGCGCCGCAGAGCGCGGGCGGTGTCGGCCTGGGCCTGCCCGAGGCGGTGCTGCTGTTCGAGGAGGCGGGACGGGTGCTGCTGCCCGGCCCTCTGGTGGCGAGCCACCTGGCGGGCGGCACGGGGCTGGTGGCGGGGGCGGCGGACGGTTCGGTGGTGGTGACAGCGCTGGAGGAGGGGCCGCGCCCGGACTGTGGGGCGGCACCGCTGGTCGAGCACCTGGACGCGGCAGGCGCAGTGTTGGCGCTGGGGGAGGGGTACGG